>JAKORQ010000204.1 GCA_029777755.1 Planctomycetota bacterium | reverse complement strand
TGGCCGGCCGGCCCAAGGGCCTCGCGATCGATCGCCGCCGACGAGAGCCGGATGGCGCCCTTGGCGAGATACTTGGCCGAAAGGTTGTACACCGCCTTGATGACAAGCTCATCGCGCGGTTCATCTATCAGGCGGATGGAGGATGCCTTCACATCCATGATCTGCGCAACCAGCTCCACGGTGCGGTTCAGTACGCGGCTGAGGTCGCGGGCGTCGGCCATCAGCATGGAAACGTGGTAGACGGCCGTCAGCTCGTTGATTCGCTGGCGAAGCTGGAACTCCTGGAAGCACAGCCGTGCGACGGCGTTTGCCAGAAGGAACAGGAACTGGATGGCGGCCGACTTGCTGCTCTTCTGCTGCCCCAACTGGTTGAGGATTTCCTTGAGCTCCTGCAGATCCAGCTGGTGTTTCTGAGCCAGCTGTTGAAGCTGGGACTCGTCGTACGTGCCGACCGGCGCGGTGCTCTGCATCCGCAGGGTGCCCAGGCGCTGGTTATTGACGATGATGGGAGCCACATACTCCCGGCCATCGCGCATCGGGCCGGGGATGCTCTCCTCGGCTGCCTCGATGGCCTGCTGGCGGCGGAGGAACTCCGAAGTCGGGGTAGGCTGCGTGAGCAGATTCCCGTCCGCGTCCGTGATGGTGATCTTCACGTTGGCTATCGACGAGAAGCTATCCTGAATCTCCTGCAGTGTGGGGAGATCCATGAAGTCAGTCAATCGGAGGTTGTCACCGTTCTGGGAAGTCATGTCTGCTGAGCGCCACCAGGCGGGTGGCCACCCAGAATCGCCGGATTGTAGTGCATATAGACCAAATCGGAAGTGTCTTCCAGTCCAAGCCTGTCTTTACATGTTGACGCAACCACCAGTTGGAAGTTAACTGCATCACCATGAAGAGTATAACGATCGGTAGCATGCAATGGCGTTACCAGGAGCAGGGCACGGGGGATCCGATAGTCTTTGTCCACGGATTTCCACTGGATCACCGTATCTGGACCGAGCAGCTTGCCGGTCTGTCGGACCGATTTCGCGTCATCGCGGTGGACCTGAAGGGGTTTGGCGCTTCGCACAGCACCGAGGCGTTCACCATCGACTCCATGGCCGATGAACTGGCGGAGTTTATCAGGGCCGCTGCCGGTGGACGATGCACGCTCGCGGGGCTGTCCATGGGTGGATACGTGGCTTTCTCCCTGGCGGTGAGGCACCCCGAACTGCTCAAGGGGCTGGCGATTGTCTGCTCGAAGGCGGAAGCCGACACGCAGCAGGGGAAGGAAGGGCGACAGAAAATGGCCGAGCTGGCCATGAAGGAAGGCTCAAAGCCGGTGGCACAGCAGATGTTGCCGCGCATGTTCGCCCCTGGGACGTACACATCGAGGCCGGACCTGGTTGAGAAGCTCACACAGATTATGGAAGGTTGCCCGCCGACCACCATTGCCAACGCCTGCTTCGCCATGCGCGATCGTGCCGACCGCACGCCGGATTTGCCGAACCTTGCCATGCCCGTGGCGATCATCCTTGGTGAGCAAGACGCCATCATTCCCGCTGAGATGGGTCAGAAGATGGCAGCCGCCTGCAAGCAGGGGAGTTTTTACCTGATCAGGAATGCCGGGCATCTGGCGCCGATGGAGGAGCCGGCATCGTTCAACGAGGTGATGGCGAAGTTCGCGTCGGCATAGCGGCGCAATATCCCCAAAAACGAGCGAGGCAGCTATGTGGGTGCAGCTGCCTCGCTGCATTGTAGGGCTATCGCAACGCCGCTGGCTCAAACTTCGCCCCGGCCAGGGCGGCTCGGACGAACGATCCCCAGAAGTAGGTCGGGGTGAAATTCCAGTCGGAGACGATACGCGGCGTGGCATCCACATGCATCGACCACGCCGCCCAGTGCAGGCGATGTTTCTGGATGATCCCAAGCATGTCGGGCGCCCAGGTGTACCACTCCTCCGGCCCGTGTGCCTTGTGAACCTCCATGTGCCGAGGGTCAGCTCCCACCTCGCCGACCACCACTGGGTACTTCTCCGCGATGGCCAGTACTTTCGCTGTCCAGTCCTTCTTCCATTCGTAGATGTGGGTGCTGTAGGCGATGCCGTTGCCGGAAGGATCGGATAGGGCATAGCCTTCCAGGACGCCGGAAAGGTCATATCCCCAGTCAAGCCCGCCGACGATGATGATGTTTTTCGCACCCGTCCGGCGGATGGTGTTGATCAGTTCCTGCATGCCGCAGGTTCGGTACTGGTATTCGCCATTGTTGCCCTCGACGATTTCGCCGCCGTTCTTCCACACATCCCACGAGACATCCTTCGGTTCGTTGTAAAGGTCGAAGAGAACGGCCGGGTGGTTGGCGTAAGTGGTGGCAATATCGATCCAGAACTGCTCACTGAGAGGATCAGGCATGTTGTACTGGTTCGGCCTGTTCTCCCACTTGCCGGCTGACGACCAGTGCAGGTCGAGGATGACGTATGCCTGCCGGTCGGAGCACTTCTGCACCACCTGCCTGACAAGCTCCCGGTAGGAGGCGCCATCATCAGTCTGCCCCCTGGCCTTGCCGAACCACATGGCCTGGTTCAGGGGCAAGCGTACAAGATTGGCATTCCAGTCGAGGATCGCATCCACCGATTCCAGCAGGTGATCTCCCTGGAACGACAAGGACAGGCTGGGCGAATTGATGCCCTGGAGCCAGACTTCCTTGCCGGAGGTGTCGACGATGCGATTGCCCTCCACGCGCAGCTCGGGAGGGGCGGCCGAGATCGTCTCGCCGGCCACGCAAACCAATAGCGCATTGAGTAGGCTGAAAAGCAGAAGTCTTCCGATCATCGTTGATCACTCCATCCTTACTGTCGGTCGAAGATGTTCCAAAGGGCGTTGCTATCGGGATTGTCTTCATCCAGGTAGAGCGGCTTGGGGCTGCCCTGGGTCGGGCTTGTCTGGATGAGTCTCTGCGTGGCCTCGTAGTGCTTCCTGTCGATGGTGCGCACGGCATAGTCCCCGTACAGCACGTTCAATCCGCGATGGTGGACAGTCGTGAAATCCGGCGAAGATGCAGGGATGCCCACGATATCGGCGATGATTGCGGCGTTGCGTCCCTGCCTCGCCTTGTCGATCTGTAGCTTGGTGAGCTTCGTCATGGGAGCCCACGTCATCGGCTCTGCACCCGGCATGGTGTCATTGTTCCAGCCCCACGCGATGGTGGGACGGACGGTATAGCCGGCGCGGATAATCTGGCCGGTGTCCGGAGGCGGCCACGGGTTCGACGCGGTATTGAACATGAATCGCTCATCGATCGGGCTGGGGCAGAAGAAGGCCTGTGGAGATTGCAGCACGCCCGCCTTGTACAGCCGGCCGAGGATCAGGAATCGATGCCCGCTGTTGATGATGTATCCGGAGTGAGGCTGGCCATAGCCATACCCCAACGGGACGTGGTCGCGATTCTCGTTGGCGTAGATCTGGATCATCGTGCCAAGCTGGCGCAGGTTGCTCATGCAGTTCACCTGAAGCGCCCGCTGCCTGGCTGCCGATAGTGATGGCAGCAGAATGCTGATGAGCAACGCAATTATCCCGATCACGACCAACAGCTCCACCAGCGTAAAGGCTCGGCGCATGTAAGACGCTTGTACCATGATGTCTCCTGGTATTTGCTGGAAGCCGGCATCCCATGTGGGGATGCCGGCGGTCCGGGTATTTCCCCCCAAAGATCAGGCACGCTTGCGGCGGAGCAGCAACATGCCTCCCATGCCCACTATTGCCATGGTGGCAGGCTCCGGCACATACGCTGTCACGGCCGAGAGCAGCACGTGGCCATTGCCGTGATCGAGAATGCCGGTCATTTCGTACCGGACGGTGAGTACGTTACTGACTCCGTCAACCGCATCAGGCGTGAACTGCAGCGTGTACACGCGGATCGGCTTGGCCGGGTTGCTGGCGTAGGAACTGGAGGTCTGGACGTAGTCATCGGCGCCGGGACGGCTCGCCGTGAAAGTGTTGTTACCAGTCTCATAGCCGCTCACGAAGACGTTCACGGTCATGGTGCTGGTGGTGGGATTGGTCACCTGGAACTGGAAGCCGGCGCCCGCGGTGTGGAACAGGTCATTGGCAAAGCCGACAGGCGAGATGCTTCCCGACACAGGATTGGTGCCGTCGGAGAAGCTGTAGGTTACCCCTGGTCCGCCAACGGTTCGTCCCGTGCCGCCACCGACGACAACGGCATTGCTGATGGCTGATCCGCCGGCCTTGCTGTTGGTGTGGCTTCCGTCGGCCGATGCGAAGATCGCCCAGTCGCTGCTGCCCAGGTCAGTCAGGTTGAATGAGGTGCCGGGGTTGGCGTCGTAGCTGCCGGTGAGCACGGCCGCCTGTGTGCTCGACGATATGGCTGCGGCCACCAGGCCCGCAGCCAAGAAAAATACCTTACGCTGAGAAACAGTGTACATGTGGTGCCTCCTCTTCCTTTGTCATTCGTGTCCGACACATGCCGGACCAGCATTGTCAGTTGATGTAGCTGCTGCCCTTGAGACTGATGCCCGCGGCACGATCTCTACCGGCATGATCTTGCTCTCGATTGGATCTCGTGGGTGGGCGATGCGTTTCAGCAGCATCTCCATGGCTATGCGCCCCATCTGGCCCGACGGCTGTCGGACTGTCGTAAGCGGAGGGTCGATGTACTGGCAAAGCGGATTGTCGTCGAATCCAACGACGCTCACGTCATCAGGTACCCTCAGGCCCATCTCGCGGATCGCCGGGTAGGCGTGCATGGCCGTCTGGTCGTCGCTGTAGAAGATGGCGGTCGCTCGGTCCTGGCGGTTGAGAAGGGCACGTGTGGCATCGCCGATGGCGCTTGGCCAGTCACCCTCAAGCGTCATATCGAGGTCGACGACGAGGGAGCGATTGAAGGGAGCTCCCGCGTCGTTCATGGCGTCGCGCAGGCCGTTCATTCGGTCTGCCACCGTGTGGGCTGCCAGCCTGCCGATGAACCCGATGCGGCGATGGCCGGCAGCCAGCAGCTCCCGGCCAACTGCGTATCCGCCTCCGTAGTTGTCTGCCACTACCGATGGGACATCGATGTGTTGCGAACGCTCGTCCACGAGGACAAATGGGTAGCCGCGCCGTTTCAGGTCATAGATTGCATCGGTGAAACTGGCATGGTGAAGCGAGACGATGATCGCCCCGGCCATGTTTGTATCGGGCAGGTTGCGGAGAATCTCCAGGTCCCATTCCAGATTGCTGTGGGCATCGTAGACCTGGACCTGGACGCCGCGATCCATGCCGACGGCCTGTGCCCCGCGCACGATCTGCACGCACTGGTCGAAGGCAATGTTGGGTACCACCACCTGGACAACGCTCATACTCCGGTTGGCAGGGCGGACGTAGAGCCCCTTGCCGGAGCGGCGCTCCACCAAGCCCTCATGGATGAGCACATCGATGGCTCGACGGACGGAAACGCGGCTGATCCCCCATTGCCGCACCAGTTCCCGCTCGGACCCGATAAGCGATCCGGGAGTGAGCGATCCGGATGCGATGTCCCGGCGGATCTGCTCAAGCAGATCGTCATAGACGGTCGATGTTTTGCGGCCTGCTCCCATGGATAATACCGGTATTATGACCGGCATCATAAGCGGACGCAAGCGCAGGAAAGCAAAAATCTGGGGTTTTGAGTTGCCTCGTCAAGGAAAAGCGGCGCGTCTAGAGAAGGTCGATCACGCGGCGGGCGAACTCAGGCTTGGGGCATTCGGGAAAGGGGATTTCCCGGCCGTCGGCATAGAGGATGGTCGCCTGAATGCTTCCCGCATCCATGGTGCGCAGGGGGTTAAAGATAATTATGTCCAGCTTCTTTCGCTGGAGCTTGGCGCGGGCGCGGTCGATGCTGCCTTCCTGTTCCAGGGAGAAACCAACTATCCGCTGATCGGGTCGCTTTGCCGCGGCCGCCGATGCCACGATGTCCTCGGTCGCCTCCAGCTCGAGGGTGAGGGACTTCTCACGCGCCAGCTTGTCAGTGGCGACCTTTGTTGGGCGATAGTCGGCCACGGCGGCGGCCATGATCAGCACATCATGGCCAGGAAGCTCCCGCATGACCGCTTCATACATCTGCCGGGTCGTCTCCACATCGATCCGGCGGGCCTCAGGGGCAACAGGTATGGATACTGGCCCGAGGATGGCGGTAACCTTGTGGCCAGCCTCGATGCCCGCTGAGATCAACGCAGATCCCATCTGGCCGCTGGAGCGATTGGAGATGAAGCGAACGGCATCGATCGGCTCGCGGGTGGGGCCGGCGGTTATTAGCAGTCTCAACGGTTTCCGGAATGGTGCGGGGGAGGTCATGCCATTTTCTCGCGGAGAATGGCGGCGAGTTGTGTCAGGATAGTCTCTGGCTCGGCCATGCGGCCCATGCCGACGGTTCGCTCAGCGAGAAAGCCAGCCTCAGGCCCAATGAAGCGATGGCCGGCATCCTTGAGCTTCGCGACATTTCCTTGGGTGATGGGGTTCTCCCACATTCGCGTGTTCATGGCCGGGGCAAATACCACGGGGCAGGCGCTGGCACAGATCATCGTGGAGACCAGGTCATCGCATATCCCGCAGGCTGCCTTGGCAATGATGTTGGCGGTCGCCGGGGCGATAAGCAGCAGGTCGGCCATCTCGCTTAGCTGGAGATGGTCCATAACCATATCACCCTGTGCCTGCCACATGGTGGTATGCACAGGGCGATGACTCAGCGCCTGGAAGGTGGTTGTCCCGACAAAGCGTTGAGCGTTCTCGGTCATGCAGACAGTGACGCGGGCCCCGGCCTGCACGAGCTTGGAGACCAGGTCGGCGACCTTATAGGCGGCGATTCCGCCACAGACCCCGACCAGAATCTCGGCATCCCTGAATGCTGCCCGATCGCTCATCTTGTCATCTACTCAGTGGGCGGCTCAGCCGGCTCGATACCAGACGACTCAAAGTCGATGGCGATCTTGTCCTGCAGGATCTCCTCGATCACCACCTCCAGGTCAGTCATGTGCTCGCGACGCTCGACCAGGGGGCGGGCGCCCTCCATGATCTCGAGCATGCGGCGCTGTATGAGGGCGGTGAGTTTGAACCGGCCGCCCACCTTGCGAACAATCTCATCGCTCTTGAGTGCTTCGATCATAGTCTTTCCTATCCTTTTACCTTCTTGGACCGGATCAGTTCAACTATCTCGCGCAGGGCACGATCCAGGTCATCATTCACCACCATATGGTCAAAGGCGCGCGATCCCTTGGCCATATGGATTTCGCGACGGGCCGAACGGAAGCGGCGGAAAATCTCCTCCGGCTTGTCCCGGCCCCGGTCCTTGAGACGTTGCAGCAGCGTCTGCTCGCTCGGGGGAAGCAGGAAGATCAGCAGGGCGTCCGGGTAATGATAGCGCACCTGCAAAGCGCCCTGCACGTCGATCTCCAGCAGCACGTCGCGGCCCTCGGCGAGGCACTTTAGCGTATGCGCCTTGGGCGTTGCATAATAGTCGTCGTAAACCGAGGCGTACTCGAGAAACTCGTCGTTATCCAGCCGGCGAAGGAACTCTTCACGCGAGATGTGCTCGTAGGTCTTTCCATTCTCGTCACCCGGCTTGCGGGGACGGGTCGTGGCGCTGACCACGTAGCACAGGTTCAGCTGCTCGGCCAGCTTGCGAGCAATGGTGCTCTTGCCGACCCCGGAGGGGCCGACGAGAACTAGAAGTATGCCTTTGTGCGTCTGGTTCATTCCTGTCGATTAACGCGGTCTCTAGTGAGTGATTATCAACATTTCCCCCACGCCCGCGAGATCACCCTTGCATCACTCGATTCGCGGCGGGGAATTCGGGGGGCTACTCCACGTTCTGCACCTGTTCCTTGAGGCGATCGATCGCGCCCTTGATCTCCACTATGTGGCTGGCGATCAGGGCGTCGTTGGCCTTGGAGCCGATGGTATTGGCCTCCCGCAGCATCTCCTGGGTGATGAAGTCGAGCTTTCGCCCGGCGTGCTGGTCGTTGCGGCAGGCGCTCTCAAAGGCATTCAGGTGGCTGGTGAGCCGCTGGATCTCCTCACTGATATCGGCTCGCTCAGCAAAAACCGCCACTTCCTTGAGAAGATCCACCTGGGCGACCTGCAGCTCCGCCTTGGAGAGAAGCTGATGCACGCGGGTAGCCAGCTTCTTGTGGTATTCATCAATGACGAACGGGGCGCGCGTCTCTATCTGCTTCAGGTGCTCGGCGATATGCCGAACATGCTTCATCAGGTCGTTGAACAGCCCCAGGCCCTCCCGCTGCCGCATGGCGATAAGCTTCGTGATAGCTTCGTCGGTCAATTCCTTGACTACCGGCCCGTGGATACGCAGCTCGTCGCTGTCGTCACGCGGTTCCTGGCACACGCCGGGACGCTGCAGCAGGGTGGCAAGGTCGATGCGGGCAATGTGGTTGATGCCGGGCACGTTCTGGAGCTGTTGGATGTAGGCCTCCAGTGCCGCCGTGTTAATGTGGTACGCCGCCTCAGCGCTATCCACACGCATCTTGAGGATGTAGGTAACCGATCCCCGGCCGAGCTTTTCACGCAGGGTGGTTTCGATCTCCGGTTCCAGGCCGCTTACGTTGTCGGGGAGCTTGATGGTGCTCTTGAAGTAACGGTTGTTGAGCGCGCGGATCTCGACGGCGTAATGCGTGCCATTACGCTCGGTGTAGGCGTCGCCGAAACCCGTCATGCTGAGGATCATGTAGTGTCCTGTCCTGCTTTGTGTGTGTCAGTCCTGTGGTGCGGCAGCGGGTTCCTCCGCGGGGGCGGGAGCGGCGGGAGCTGAATCCGCCTGGCCGGTGTCACCGCCTGCGGGGACTTCCTCGGTCAATACTTCGTCAGTGATGATCTGCTCAGTCGCAAACGGGGCCGCTGCCCGGCGGTTGATGGAGTCGGAGAGCAGATTCAGGCCAACTGCCAGGAGCAGGAAGATGCCGAACACCACGCTCGTGACCCAAGTGAGGACGTCACCGGTCTTGGAGCCGAACGCGGTATTACCGCCAGCACCACCAAAGGCGCTGGAAAGGCCGCCGCCGCGTCCTTTCTGGATCAGCACCACCAGGATCAGAAACAGGCACACCACGATGAAGAGCGTGATGCACACATAGAGGAAGAAGCTGGCCATTTGCGCTCCGTTGGTATTCGATCCAAATCCTACAGGAGGTGATGAGACATATTCTGCCTCATCACCCCGTCAAGTAAACCGTGCTTACTTCCCGGCTTCGACAATCTTCAGGAAGCTGTCAGCCTTCAGGGCGGCTCCGCCGATCAGCCCGCCGTCGACGTCCTTCTGGCTCATCAGGCCGCGGGCGTTCTCCGGCTTCATCGAGCCGCCGTACTGGATGCGAACCTGCTCGGCGAACTGGGTATTCCACTTCTTGCCCAGATACTCGCGGATGAAGGCATGGACTTCCTGGGCCTGCTCATCGGTGGCGGTGCGGCCAGTGCCGATCGCCCATACCGGCTCGTACGCAATCACCAGGCGGGCAGGGTCATCGATGAGCTTGTTGTCCAGCTCATCGATCTGGGCCTTTACTACGTCCAGCGTCTTGTTGGCATCGCGCTCCTCCAGCTTCTCGCCGACGCAGTGCACCAGGATCAGGCCGTTGCCATAGATAGCGGCAGCCTTCTTGCCGACAAGCTCGGGAGTTTCGCCGATCACGTGGCGGCGCTCGCTGTGGCCAGTCAGGCAGAACTTCACACCCAGGTCCTTCAGCATGGCGACGGAAATCTCACCGGTGAAGGCTCCGTTGTTCTCAAAGTAGGCGTCCTGGGCACCGAGCAGTACGTTCGTGCCGTTGACAACCTGGCCAACCGCATCGAGGTAGACGAACGGGGCGGCAACGCCGATCTCAACACCGGTGATGGACTTTGCGCCGTCCACCACGCCCTTTGCCAGCTCGACGGCCTGGGCCTTGTTGGTGTTCATCTTCCAGTTGCCAGCAACAAACTTCACGCGTGCCATCAGGATCTTCCTTTCCTTATGTCCTTGGTTCGAACCGGATCTCTTTCGCGGGCAAGCTAGTTCGGGAACTCTCGCCCGTAAAGCTTCGCGATGAGGCGAAGCTGCGTCATTAAACTTGCGAATGTCTCTGGCAGCAGCGCCTGCGGGCCATCGCATTGGGCCTCGGCCGGGCAGTAGTGCACCTCGATCATGGTGCCATGCGCGCCTGCGGCCATGCCGGCACACGCCAGCGCGCCCACGTAATCGCGCCTCCCGGCGGCGTGGCTGGGATCGACGATGATCGGCAGGTGCGAGAGCTTGCGGGCAACCGGGATCGAGGTGATGTCCATCGTGAAGCGGATGGAGTCCTCGAAAGTCTTAATCCCGCGCTCGCACAGGATCACAGCGCGGTTACCCTGCGAAAGCACATACTCGGCCGACAGCAGCCAGTCCTTGACGGTTGCAGCCAGGCCGCGCTTCAGCAGCACCGGCTTATCGGTCTTGCCCACCTCGCGCAGCAGGTCGAAATTCTGCATGTTCCGGGCGCCGATCTGGAACATGTCGGTGTACTGGTTGACCAGTTCGACCTGGCGGGTGTCCATCACCTCGGTACAGATCGGCATGCCAAGCTCATCACCACACTCACGCAGCCACTGGAGCGCCTGCTCGCCGAGCCCCTGGAATGAGTATGGGCTGGTGCGCGGCTTGAAGGCTCCGCCGCGCAGGACGGTGGCGCCGCCTTCCTTCACGTGGCGGGCGATGCGCCAGAGCATCTCGCGATTCTCGATGGTGCATGGCCCGGCGATCGAGAGGGCGTGCTTGCCGCCAACGAGCTGGCGGGGCGTAGATCTGCCCCCGATCTGGACGACGGAGTCCTCCTCATGAAACTCGCGGCTGGCGAGTTTGTAGGGAGTCATGATCGGGACAACCTTCTCCACGCCGTCAAGCGTCGTGAGACGGTGCTGATCGATCGCTCCTTCTTCGCCTATAGCTCCAATTACAGTGCGAAATGTGCCGCGGGAGAGGTGGGCCTTGCAGCCCATGCGCTCGATCTCTGAGACCACGCGGTCAACAGAGGCCTGCGGCACGTTGGCGGCCATGACGATAATCACGCTTGGTTAGCTCCTTAATTGCAGGTTAGATCAAGCCTTGCGCGCATATGCGGCGCGAAGCGAGCCCCGAATTCTAAAGGAAGTACCGAAAAACACAAGAACCGGGTAGGGCTGCTAATCCTTGCCGAACCAAAGACTTCCCGTGACTTAACTCACTGCCGAGACAGGCCCATCTGGTGCGCTGACGCACGATTATTTTGCCCCACCAATATCCTTAAGGCTTCTTGTCATACTGCTCGAACGACGCAAGGTTTCCGCGATTTTGACAGGACTACCTGGGTCAGCTTCCACGACGGTTCACTCTGTGTGAAGGTCAATAGTGCAGATGCCGGGCTGATCTTCAGGTTGATCTAACTTTCTTCGCTGCTAGTCTGCTATGCACACATAGAGAAGGAGATCATCTTGAACATTTCGATTGCGTCGTTTGCGTTCCACGGCCTGAAGGCGGCCGGCATGATCGATGTCTTTGGCTACCTGGAGACATGTCGCTATCGCTATCAGTTGCGCACCGCCGACATCTGGAACGGGCTTATCGACAGCGATCCGGAAAAGTACCTGAACGACGACTTTGCGCGAAAGCTCAAGACCGCACTGCAGGAGCGCGAACTTGCGCTGGTGAACTACCATGCCGACGGCTGCCATCTGTGGGAGGATGACCCGGCCGCCCGGGAGAGGAATCGCGCGCTGGCGCTGCGTCACCTGAAGTTCGCGGCCGACCTGGGGGCAAAAACGGTTCGCATCGACGCCGGTGGCAAAGGCACGGAGTTCACCAGCGAGCAGTGGGATGTAATTATCAATGGGTACAAGGAGTACTGCCGCTTCGCCGAGGACCACGGGATGAAGGTCGGGCCGGAGAGCCACTGGGGGCCGGAACTGGTGCCCGACAACATGGAGCGGATCGCCACCAGCGTTGACTCCAAGGCTTTCGGCATCCTGCTGCACATTGGCCACTGGGAAAACGCCCCGATTGAGGAGGGAGACCGTCGGCTGGCGAAGTGGGCCATGCATACCCACGTGGACCAGAAGACCACCGAGACGCGCCTGGAGTCGGCCATGAAGATCCTGCTGGATGCCGGCTACAAGGGCTGCTGGGGCGTGGAGCACCACTCCGGCAAGAACGAGTATGCGGAGGTGGAGGTGCAACTGGCCATGGTCCGCAGGCAACTAAGGCGATTCGCCCAGCAGGGCGTGGTCCAGTATGAGCGTGGGGGCATAAACGACCTGATCCCCGTGGATCGATAGGCCCGGCAGGCCTGTGTCATCCGGATGACTTTGCAGGCGAACCACCACGCATCGCGGATGCTGTGGATGGTGACGCTATATTTTGCGTTTTGCCTCTGGCGCGGTTAGTCTGTTCGATGCCATGCGTTGCCCCTACTGCAATGCGGAGAAAGACCACCTTAAGGTGATAGATTCGCGAACATGCGAAGGCGGCCGTGCCGTGCGCCGACGACGGCAGTGCCTCAAGTGCGACAAGCGTTTCACCACCTACGAGCGAGTGGAAGAGGCGGTGAAGCTGACGGTCGTCAAGCAGGATGGCCGGCGGGTTCCCTGGGATCGCAACAAGATCATCAGCGGGCTGGAGCGTGCGTGTTTCAAGCGGCCGGTGCCGCAGAGCGAGATGCAGCGGATCGTCGATGAGGTTGAGGAGGAGATCTACAAGACTCACGACCGCGAGGTTCCCAGCTCAGTGATCGGCGAACTTGTGACGGGCCGCCTGCGGAAGGTGGACCAGGTGGCATATGTGCGCTTCGCGAGCGTCTACAGAAGATTTGCGACGCTGGAAGAATTGATCGACGAAGCGCGTATGGTGCTGGAAGCGAGGCAGTATGAGTTGCCCGGCCAGCAGCGGCTTTTCGGGGATGATGTCCTGAACGGTGCGTCCCCCGCACCCGCGATCAGCAACGGCACGAGGCCCGCAGGTGTAGGGAAGACGAGGGCGGAACGTTCCAGGGTGTCCGCGAACGATGAGCAAGAGTAGCCCGGAGGCACGCATGAGCAGACGAGCCAGGTATTGGAAGGGATTTGTGCTTGCGGCGATCGCAGGCGTCCTCATCGCTGGATGTACCACTCAGGACCAGAAACGTCCGTCTACAACTCGGCCAATATCGCGCTATACCTCCAAGGGCCCCAGGCCAGTACCCGATTACCTTAAGGGATCGATCTTTGAGAAGGCTGATCTGCGCATGGAGCCATTCCATGTCAGCGGCTACGGGCTGGTGGGGCAGTTGCGCGGCACCGGCGACAACTCCGCCATCCCCACGGCCGTGCGCGAGTACATGCGCAAGGAACTGGCGCGATTGGGGTATGGCACCTACCGCAACCCGATCACCCCTGAGCAGGTCTTGCGTGACCCCACTTACGCTGTTGTTCGTGTGGATGCGCTGATTCCGCCGGGCGCCCGCCAGAATGACCATTTTGACATCCTGGTGTCGGTGCCTGAGGAGAGCTTTACCTCCAGCCTTTCGCATGGCGTGCTTTTTCGCACAAGCCTGAAGTACATGGGAGCTGACCCGCGCCGGCCGGGCGGGAGCGTCAATGCCTATGCCCAGGCGCAGGGGCCGATATTCGTCAACCCGGACTACGCGCTGCTCAGCGAAAAGGAAATGGATTCCGCTGCCCGCAACAGCCTTCGCTATGGCATCGTGATGGATGGTGGCATGGCGATGTACGACAACCCGCTGATCCTGCGCGTGCGCGATCCGCAGTTCAGCATGACGCGGGCTATCGAGCGACGGATCAACCAGCGTTTCCAGAGCGTCACCGACAAGACCAACAAAGTCGGCATGCCCGCCATGGCGCAGGCGCAGGATGACGCCATCGTGCATGTCTATGTGCCGCGCATCTATCGTGGCGATTACGCCCATTTCGCGGGCGTTGTGAAGCACCTGTACCTGGATTCCAATCCCGCATACCTGGCACTGATGGCGGAGAAGCTGGCCGAGGCG
>JAKORQ010000203.1 GCA_029777755.1 Planctomycetota bacterium | reverse complement strand
GTGCGTGGTCACGGCCGTCCTGTTTGCCGTCATCGCTCTCCTGACCAACCGCCCGCATCGCGAGCCGGAAGAGCAATACAGCATCTTCGACCGTACCCGCCTGTAGCGCTGCTCCAGGCGCGACCCGCCTGTGTACTAGAACGGCCAACTCCGCATAGGTCTGCCCCAGCCGCAACCACATTGACCGGTATCGCGATAGAGCAGGTCGGCTCGGCCTGCGGGATCTCGTGGCGGAAGAACCTAACCGTCTACGGATAGCCCCTGGGCGTCACTATAGAAGTGCTATCGTATTCTGCGTCTCGCTTTTGTCCTGGTCTCCTGCGCTTGGGTGATCCGGCAGTTCCACGAAACTGCTCTACTGATCCTGCAAGTGCCTTTGTCCCGCAGGCAGAGGACCACCCGCTCCACTTCGGGTGGAGCATCTCTAACTTTTGATCGCTACAAGCTGGGCGAATGTGCGGCCGTGATGCTGCGATCTTCGCAGCAGCTTTATCTCCATCCCCGCAGACAGTTGGCGCAGCTCCTCCTCGCTCACGCAATGTCCGCGGCCCAGCAGGTCATCCCGATGGAACGCCTCGATGATGAGCATCCCGCCAGGCACGAGTGCGTCAACCACCTGCGGGATGAGCGGCGCATGCCAGAAGCGGAACATGCTGGCAAGGTTGTACTTACCTCCCCAGGCCATCCCCTGCCGGCGGAGATCGCATTGGATCGTCCGCACACTCACTCCATTGCGCCCCGCCAGCGCCTTCGCCTGCTCCAGGGCATCGGGCAGAACATCTATCGCGTCCACCTGCCAGCCGCGCCCGGCCAGCGTGACCGCCTCCCTGCCCGACCCGCAGGCCAGATCGGCCGCTGTTCCCGGCTCACCTTCGTAAAGCTCCAGCGCCTCCTCCAGCAGCGGCGATGGCCGCCACAGGCGCAGCCTCGTCGGGCCGGACGAGTCCAGCTCAAGCTTGGGAATCTCCCTGACGAGGTAACCACGAGAACGCAGGAACGCGCTTGCCCGCATAAGAGTGGCCGGGTCGGGATGGAAAATGCGCAGCTCCTGCCCTTTGCCCGGCAGTTCATACATGCGCGAGGGCAGTTCCGCGAAAGGGATATTCACCGAGTCAGCGCAGTTGCTGCGGAGAAACTCCTCTGCATCGCGCAAATCAAGAACAGGAGCCATCCTGTAACTGCTTTACTGAAAGCGGAGCGGCTTGGCCTCAAGCCGGGGCGGAGAACCTGCCGCTCCAACCCTGGGTGGAACTGCTCTAGCCGTTGGTCGTTTCCTCTTCCTGGTCCACCTCGTTGAGATAGGTCAGTGCCCGCTCCAGTTCACTCTTAAGATGGCGAACGCGCAGGAGGCTTTTCACGCGCGTGAGCAATTCAAACTTGTTCACCGGCTTGGAGACGAAATCGTCGGTGCCACACTCGGTGGCCTGCTCGATATCACCCAGCTCATTAAGGGCGGTGACCACCAGGATCTGGATATCACGTGTGGCAGGATCTGACTTCAGCTGCTTGCAGACCTGGAAGCCGCTCATTCGCGGCATCATGATGTCCAGCAGGATCAGGTCGGGGTTGTACTGCTTAACCTTTTCCAGGCAGTCTACGCCATCGACGGCCGTGTAAACCTGCACTGGGAGAGCTTCGAGGAAGGCCTGGAGCAGTTCGAGGTTCTGCGGGTTGTCATCCACTATCAGAACCTTCGAGTTGGGCAGGAACGACTCGTTGTTTGGAATCGCCTGATTCTGCTCGTTTTCAGCCATTATCTTCTCCTGTTGCCCCGGGTCGACGCTCCCGGGGCCTGCAATTTACGACAGTTACTTGTTCTTCCTGAACTCAAAATCCAGCCCGCCACGCAACTGCGGGCGAGGCTTGCGGGGCTTCTCCGGCTCGGAGGGGCGCTCGGGCATCGCAAGCTGTGCGACCTTCTTGATCGACAGCGAGATGCGCCGCTGCTCCTGGTCCACATCGAGGATGGCGACCTTCACTTCCTGCCCCACCTGCACCACCTGGTTGACGCTGGTGACGCGCTTGTCCGACAGCTCGGAAATGTGCACCAGCCCCTCCAGCCCCGGCTCCAGTTCAACAAACGCGCCAAAGTCGGCGGTTCGCGTGACCTTGCCGCTCACTACCATGTCGGCGGCATAGCGCTGCGCCGCCGTCTTCCACGGGTCTGGGCCGGCCTGCTTCATGCTCACGCTCATCCGCCGCTGCGCCACGTCGACCGAGAGCACGACCACCTTGACGGTGTCGCCTTCCTTGACCACTTCCGAGGCATTGCGGATGCGCTGATAGCTCATCTCGCTGATCGGCAGCAGCGCCTCCAGCCCTTCCTCCACCTGGATGAACGCGCCGAAGCTCTCCACCCGCAGGACAAGCCCCGTGAGGTTCGAACCAACAGGATACTTCTGGTCGGCGTCGCGCCAGGGATCAGGCCTGGCCTGCCGCAGAGAAAGCGTGATCTTGCCGGTTTCCTTCTCCAGGCGGATGACCTTCACATCGACCACATCACCCACCTTGAGGACATCGCCGGCCTTGTTGGTTCGCTTGTAGGAGATCTCGCTGACCGGGATCAGGCCATCGACGCCGCCCAGGTCAACGAATGCGCCAAAGTCCTTCACGTTCCGCACCGTGCCATGCAGCATGGCGCCCTCGGTGATGTTCTCGAAGAACTCCTTCTTCTTCTGCTCGCGCTCACGCTCCAGCAGATTGCGGCGGGAAAGGATGATATTGCGGCTGTCGCGATCAAACTGCGTGACCTCGGCCGTGATCCGCTGGCCAAGGAACGTGGAGATATCCTGCACGTAGTAGATGTCCACCTGGCTGGCCGGCATGAAGGCACGCATCCCCTTCACTTCGACCTCCAGCCCGCCCTTTTCCTTCACGCCGGTGACGGTTCCCTCGACGATCTGCCCGACCTCCAGTGTCTCCCAGTTCACGTTGGTGGCCTTGCCGCCGGGAACATTCAGGACGAGGATACCCTCACGGTTATCTCGGCGGACGAAGACGAAATCCATCTCCTCCCCGACCTTCGGCTCCTGGGCGAACTGGCCGAGCGGGCAGACGCCCTGATCCTTGCCACCCAAGTCCACGAGGACCTCGTTCTTCGCGAGGTCGATGCGGGCGATCCGGCCACGCCTCATCCCCTTGGCCGCGGCGCTGGCAAGAGGCTTGCCCGGCTGCGGGCGGTCGTAAAGCGCCTCGATTGACATACCGCCCAAGGCCTCGTCAATCTCCTTGTCCAGCTCAGGATCGACGTCGGGCCTAAAGACTTCCTTGAACTCGTCACCAGACTTCGCCATGGATACCTCTGTCTTGTGGGTTTAGTCCCAAGCCATGCCATGTTATCCGAGGAGCCGTCGGCGGGAAAGGCGGCACTATGCTAAGGGAGAATATCCAAGGCGGCCGCCAATACACTCCAGAACGGTCCGGGCAACGCCCTCCCGACGTGCGATCAGGGCTGAAACTCAGGTCAGTACCGCCACCTCATAGGGCGGAAGCTCCAGTTCGCTGGCCCGCACGGGTATGTCCGAGAGGATGTTGGTCATGGGCCGGGGCAGCTCCAGCTTCTGGGCAACGCCGGCATGGTTGATGACCAGCAGGATCTCCTGCCCATCCTTCTGCCGGCGACAGACCTCCATCCCCGCGGGCAGCTCGGAAAACTCCACGTGGATGCCGCTGACGCGTACCGCCCAGTCCATCACCTGGCGCATCCCTGCCTCGTCCAGGCAGGCTCCCAGGTAGGTGATGCGCCCTTTGCCCACAGTGCGGGTGACCATGGCCGGCTGATTGTCGATCCAGCCATTGAACGGGGCATAGCGCAAAAGCGCCTGGGTATCAGGCGAATCGACCACCAGCACCTCTGCCCAGATGTTGGCGGATGCGACCCCCACTTCACCACTTACATCGACATTGCGATCCAGCGTGTAGAAATCATCCACATGCCCCCCCAGCAGGTGAGCCAGCCGTTTGCCGGGCTGGCGCGAGGGAAGCATAGCGTTGTACTGGTCCTTGAAGCCGGATCGCGGCCCCAGCAGCAGATGGCCGCCGGCGTTGACGTAATTCACCAGCTTCTCGACCAGTTCATCTGTCAATATATGAAGGTGTGGCGCGACGATCAGCCGGTAGCCATCGATAGCCCGGCCGGTATCCAGCACATCCGTCTCCAACCCCATCAGCCGCAGCGGGGCATAGAACTCCATGGTGTGGCGCAACGGATCAAAGTCATGGTTATGCCGCTGATGCTTGAGCACATACTGATCGGCGTAGGAGTAGAGCAGGCCGATGGATGCCTCATGCTTCGCCGCGTCAAGAAGGTGTGCCACCTCGCGGATCTCCCGTCCAACGCGCGCTACCTCAGGATAGATCGCCCGCGGCTCGCCGTCGGGTGCGACCAGAGTGCCGTGGTACTGTTCCTGCCCATTCAGGGCGGCGCGCCACTGCCAGAAGAGCACCGCCTCCGCGCCATGGGCATAGAAGTGCCAGGCCATGGCCCGCACGGCGCCCCTGGCAAGTGAAAGGTTGGGAGAGTTCCAGTTCACATGCCCCGGCTGCGTCTCGATCACCCAGTGCTTGCGCGGCTTGATGGTGCGGCAGAAATCGCTGTACCAGCCGAAGTGCGAGAAGTTGAGCGGCCTGCCCCCCGGGTAGGGATCCCATGAAGCCAGGTCGGCCGACTCGATGATCTCGATGAAGTCCAGTTCCTCCCAGCCGTGGATGTTATGGGTGATCCACTGTCGCGCGTCGGCAAAACCCCTTATCAGGTCCACCTGGAACTGCTGGAACTCAGCAAACCCCCTCGACATGAAGCGAAAAAACTCCAGGTCCAGCCCGGGATTCGACCAGCCGGTGGGGACGGGGATCTCTGACCAGTCGCTGTACGCCTGGCTCCAGTAGTGTGTCGTCCACTTCTCATTGAGGTTCTCTATGCTGCCGTAGCGCTCAGCCAGGTAACGCTGGAACAGGGCCCGCGTGGTGTCATCGCGCGTGTACATGCAGAACTCATTGCCGATCTGCCAGCCGATGACATTGCCGTGATGCCCGAATCGGGAGGCCATCGCCGAGACAATCTGGGCGCACAGGTCGCGATAACGCGGGCTGAATGGTGAGAAATGCCGCCGGGCGCCGTGCCCCAGCCTCTTGCCGTTCTCATCTACGCGCAGCACATCCGGGTACTTGTGCGTCAGCCAGGCCGGCGGCGCATCCGTGGGAGTCCCCATGACGATCCTCACGCCATACTGCTGCGCCAGGTCGACAGCACGCTCCAGCCAGTCCAGGTCGCGCTCCCCTT
>JAKORQ010000202.1 GCA_029777755.1 Planctomycetota bacterium | reverse complement strand
GTCTTCCCCGTGCAACATAGACCGCGGCTACGCCCCGCCCCGAATCCCACTGCCCTCACCCATGCCCGCAATGTTCCACGTGGAACATGCGCACCGAGTTCCAGACGATACGCCCTTCCAATCCTGCAATATCTCAGAACGAAGGCAACTACCTTGGCCGCATCTGCATCGCAACACCTCCCGCGCGCAACTCCCCCTTCGTTGCTGCTCGCAATGTGGCCACATGTGGAACTAATGCACACCCCGGGCCCCCTGGCCCTGACAGTGCGCATTCGCCGCGGATCACCCCAACTCCCGCGGACGGGGACCGCCCGCCACACCTTGCGGCAAATGCCCTCACGGCCATTGCAACCCCAAACCACCGCTCGCCGCCACTTGCACCACACGCCTTCTCCCGGCACAATCGATGGTCTGCAGGGCAGCAGGGCACTGCACCAGAGGAAGGACCGCTAAGCCATGAAAGTTCTCGTCACCGGGGCCGCCGGCTTCGTCGGCGCCCACCTTTCCCGCACTCTCCTTGAACGCGGCGATGTCGTCGTTGGCCTGGACAACCTCAACGACTACTACCCCATCGAGCACAAACGCCGTCGTCTACGCGCGCTGGAGGGTAGAACGGGCTTTACCTTCGTGGAGGGGGACCTCCGCGACGCCGCCATGTTATGCGACCTGTTCGCCCGCGAGAGGTTCGACGCCGTAGCGCACCTGGCCGCCATGGCCGCCGTCCGCTACTCGGTGCAGCACCCGCTCATCTATGGTGAAGTCAACGTGCAGGGCTCCATGAACCTGCTCGACGCCGCCCGCCTGAATGGCAACCCCACCATGGTGCTCGCTTCCACCGGCTCGGTGTATGGCTCAAGCACGCCGGTGCCGTTCTCCATCGACGCCGCGGCCGACAAGCCGCTGGCGCCCTACCCGGCCAGCAAGCGGGCCATGGAACTGCTGGCGCACTGCTACCACCACCTCTGGAAGCTGCCTACCACCATCCTGCGCTTCTTCAATGTCTACGGCCCGGCCGGCCGACCTGACATGATGCCCTGGCAGTGGACCTACGCCATCCTGGAAGGGCGGGAGCTGAACCTGTTTGGCGGCGGGCGTCTCAAGCGCGACTGGACATATATAGATGACATCGTCGCCGGCTTCGTCGCCGCCATCGACAGGCGCCTGGACTGGCAGATCCTCAACCTTGGCTGCGGCAACCCGGTGGAAAACCTGCGCTTCGTGGAGATCCTCGAGCAGCTCCTGGGTAAGCCAGCGATCAAGAAGGACACCCCCACGCCTCCCTCGGAACCGCTGATCACCTATGCGGACATCTCCCAAACAACCGCCAAACTTGGATGGATGCCAAAGATCCAGGTAGAGCAGGGCCTGGAGAACTTCATCCGATGGATGCGGGATGAGAAGCTGATTTGATGTAAGTCATTGTAATACAAATAGTAACAACAGGCCTTGGGTTTGCCGCTGGACTGGAGCAGGCCCGAAGCGCCAAGCGACTTAGGCGTTGGTCGCGAGCTTGGGGATTCGTGAGTGTGTGATATCGTGCCTGAAGCTGCTCTACTGCGCGTTCAGCTTGCCGGCTGATTCGTCAAGGGTCGCCCGGCCGCGGAGGAAATCCACCAGCGCGGCGGCGTTGGCCTGCGGGAGCGTCGCCCTGGCCAGCAGTTGCAGCAAAGGAACTGCGCTGAACGCCCCCAGCACACCCGTGGCCAGCAGGCCTGCGCAATGTCGCCAGTAACCAGGGGTCAGCCAATCTGTGAACAGCAGAGCCGGTACGATCAAGGCGCCGGCCAGGATCGCGGCCACCACCCATGCCAAGGCGAATGGGAACTTCCGCCTGACCAGGCTCAGGCGAACCCACACGCCCATGGCGAAGGCGAGCGCGTAGGGCGGCCACTGCTCGTAGCGTATGTTGCTTGTGAAGCCAAGGAACATCAACCAGAGAATCACCAGGATGGGGGCCGACGCGCCGCCAATCAGCGCCAGAAGGGCAAGCCGCGCACGGGTGATCAGGGTTTCCATTCCCATGCGCACCTCGGGGATCGGCATGTTCGCGGAGCATGACGAGCAGCGCATCTCCAGCACCTGGCAGGCCTCGCAGCGGTGTGTTACGCCGTCGGCCGCCGCCGTGCCACACCCGCTGCATGTCATCGGCCACTCTCTCGCGATCACATACTCCACACCGCCAGCGGCAGGGCGGCGATACGGCTTCGAGATATGCCACCCATAGACCGCCTCACCGGCCGGACCATACATCAGGCGCAGCCAGCAGCGCCACAGCATCGGCGCAAGGAACGCTCCAATCAGCCAGCCGGGTGCGAAGTAGATGATGACCATGGGCACCAGTCTGCTATCCGTATACCTTATCGATGTACCGGCAAATACCACCAGCAGGGGAATGACGCTGATGGCCAGCGAAACCACATGCAGCGGACGGAATCGCATCAGCAGCAGGCGCAGCGGCGCGATGAGTATGGCCGCCGACACGTTGAACAGCACGAACTCCTGAAAGTCGAACCTCCGCAGGTACAATCCGCCGACACCAATGGCAAACCAGGGGCCAAGCGTGAGGAATGCGACCAGCGCCGTCATCAGCCACGCGCTTATCCTGATCGCCAGGTGGCACTTGTGAAGGCGATCGAGCGTCAGGGCATGCAGCACGCCCGAGGGCTGCCGATGGCCACACTCAGGGCAGCGCACCATGTCGATCCCGCAACTCTCGCAGCGCTTGGAGGGAGAACCATGCAGCAAATAGCCACATCGTTCACAGCATTCTTCCGTCGCATCATTGGCGCCTGTCTCATACTGCTTCGCCAACCACGCCCGCAACGCCCGCAGCGCGTGGGAGGCTAGAAAATGCGCGATGAGACAGGCCAGCAGGGCGATGCCGCTCCCGATGAAGATGGTGGGAGATGCGACGGAAGCTGCGCGCGAGAATCCCGCGATACCGTGGGTGGGCAGGACGCAGGCGATGCCCGCATGGACGCACACCAGCAGGGCGATGGCGGTCGCCGCCAGCGCCTTGATGCGGCCCAGCGGCAGCAGCACGCATCCCCCCATGGCCCCGGCAATCGCCATGCTTAAGTAGAAATCGTACTCGCGCTGCATAGTCACCCCTCCCGCCCTGGCCGCGCGAGCGAGGTCATAGGCAAGGGGAACGAGAAACGCCACCACATACCCTGCCAGCAGCAGTCGCAGCGCGTGGAAAAGCGATCCCAGGCCGTGGAAGATGCGCGAAACGAGCCGCCGCAGCGGATCTTCGCGATCGCCGGCGGTGTCGTCGGCGAGGGCAGCCGTATTGGCCTGACTGGCCTTGAGTTTTCGCAGGAGGAAATTGAGCACATCGAACACGAAATGTCCCGCGACGCCGCCGGCGAGCATGCTCACCACATAGGCGAGCAGTATCTGCGTCCCGGGATCACGGGGGCGCAGATGTAGAAACGCCTCCACAACAACCAGGCATGTCACGATGCTGGTGAAGAGCATGGCGGCAAAGCTCACCAGCGCGCCGTTGGCATAGGGGGCAACCATGCGGGCGATGAAGACCACGCAGAACAGCACAGCCACCATGCGGCTCATTTCATCGGCGTCGAGGAACGGATGCCGCATGTCGGTCAGCATCGCCAGGGCGAAAAGCATCACGACGGCCAGCACACCAAGGCGGGCGGCCATCGCGAGGCCGCTGCCCACGATGCGGGCGTGCCCGGCGAGGCGCTCGCGGTGGGCTGCTCTTCCCCGCCGCGGCGAAGGTGAAGCAGGCGATGTGGTACTATCAGCAATACTGCTCAAGATCAGGGCCCAGTGTAACCGGCCGGGCTGAAGATTTGCACATCCTCATGCGCTTGTGCTTATGTCGGAAATCTCACAGAAGCCGGCGGTGACAAAACAAGTTCTTCTGTTAGCAGGAAACTTCGACGAATTCGTGAGGCCGGGCGAATAAACAACCAAACACATGTGATTTTCCTCGGGAAAAACCTTACCTTTTTGTCCCTATTCAAATCATGCGAATCCTATAGGGCATGTTGACTGTGCGGAATGAGGGGGTCTAGTATCGGTGCCGGTTATTCTGCCTGCCTTGATGCCCCCGGTGCGCCGTGTACACTGGCGGCATGACCACTCCAAAACGAAGCATGTTGACGTTGGATGCCAATGAGGCGGTAGCCTCAGTAGCGCATCGTCTCAGTGAAGTAATCGCGATCTACCCGATCACGCCATCGAGCCCGATGGGCGAATTTGCCGACGAATGGTCGGCAAAGGGCCGGAAGAACATCTGGGGCACGGTGCCGTCCGTGACCGAGATGCAGTCGGAAGGCGGCGCCGCCGGCGCTGTCCACGGCGCGCTGCAGGCGGGGGCACTGGCCACCACCTTCACGGCGTCGCAGGGCCTGCTGCTGATGATCCCGAACATGTACAAGATCGCCGGCGAGCTGACGCCGTTCGTCATGCACGTGACGGCCCGCACGCTCGCCACGCATGCGCTATCGATCTTCGGCGACCATTCCGACGTGATGGCCTGTCGCCAGACGGGCTTTGCCATGCTCTGTTCCGACAACGTGCAGGCGGCGCACGACATGGCGGCGGTGGCGCACTCCGCCACGCTGCGGACGCGCCTGCCTTTCCTTCACTTCTTCGATGGCTTCCGCACCAGCCATGAAGTGAACAAGATCGAGATGCTCAGCGACCATGACCTGGCGGCCATGGTTCCCGATGAGCTGGTGAAGGCGCATCGCGAGCGGGCGCTTACGCCCGATCGTCCGGTGATTCGCGGCACCGCGCAGAATCCCGACACCTTCTTCCAGGCCCGCGAAGCATGCAACCCGTTCTACAACGCCTGCCCCGAGATCGTGCAGCAGACGATGGACGAGCTGGCGAAGCTCACCGGCCGGCAGTACAGGCTGTTTGAGTATCACGGCGCGCCGGATGCGGAGCGCGTGATCGTGATCATGGGCTCGGGCGCTGATGTCACGCACGAGACCGTTGATTACATGCTGGGCAAGGGCGAGAAGGTCGGCGTGCTGAAGGTTCGCCTGTATCGCCCGTGGTCGGCGAAGCATTTCGTGGCGGAACTGCCCGCGACGGTCAGGAAGATCGCGGTGCTGGATCGCACCAAGGAGCCGGGCGCCAATGATCCGCTGTACCTGGACGTGGTCACCAGCCTGATTGAGCTTGGCCGGGCCGACATCAAGGTGATCGCCGGCCGATACGGGCTGTCGAGCAAGGAATTCACCCCCGCGATGGTGATGGGCGTGTACGCCGAGCTGGCGAAGAGCGCCCCGAAGCAGAAGTTCACCGTCGGCATCGTGGATGACGTGACCCACATGTCGATCGACTACGACCAGCAGCTTTCGATCGAGCCGGATGACGTGAAGCGGGCGGTGTTCTTCGGGCTGGGCGCCGACGGAACCGTGGGCGCCAACAAGAACTCCATCAAGATCATCGGCGAGGAGACCGACAACTACGCCCAGGGCTACTTCGTGTATGACTCGAAGAAGTCGGGCGCGATCACCATCTCCCACCTGCGCTTTGGCCCGCGGCAGATCCGCTCCGCGTACCTGATCACGCAGGCGCAGTTCGTGGCGTGCCACCAGACCAGCTTCCTCGAGAAGTACGACATGCTCTCGTACGCCGCGCCCGGCGCGACGTTCCTGCTGAATACGCCCGTCCCGGCCGACCAGGCATGGGACAGCCTGCCGGTGGAGTTCCAGCAGCAGATGATCGAGAAGAAGCTGAAGTTCTACGTGATCGACGCCTACGACGTGGCAAAGGCGACGGGCATGGGCGTTCGCATCAACACGATCATGCAGACCTGCTTCTTCGCGATCTCCGGCGTGCTGCCCAAGGATGAGGCGATCGCGCAGATCAAGAAGGCGATTCAGAAGACCTACGCCCGCAAGGGCGAGGACGTGGTGAAGAAGAACTTCGCCGCCGTCGACCACACGCTGGCCCACCTGCATGAGGTGAAGGTGCCGGACAAGGTAACGTCGACGAAGAAGATGCCGCCGATCGTCTCGGACGAGGCGCCCGATTTCGTGAAGCGGGTGACGGCGGTGATGATGAAGAACCTGGGCGACATGCTGCCTGTGTCGGCGTTCCCGGTGGATGGCACCTGGCCGAGCGCGACGACGCAGTGGGAGAAGCGCAACATCGCCACCGAGATTCCCGCGTGGGAGAGCCACCTGTGCATCCAGTGCAACAAGTGCGCGATGGTCTGCCCGCACGCGGCGATCCGCGCAAAGGTGTACGACCCGGCCGCCCTCGCGAATGCACCGGCGACCTTCAAGAGCGTCGATTACAAGGGCCAGGACTTCAAGGGCCAGAAGTACACCATCCAGATTGCCCCGGAGGACTGCACCGGCTGCAAGCTGTGCGTGAATGTCTGCCCGGCGAAGGACAAGACCAACCCGAAGGTCAAGGCGCTGAACATGACGCCGCAGATGCCGATCCGCGAGCAGGAGCGCGAGAACTACAAGTTCTTCCTGAACCTGCCCGAGCCGGATCGCTCGAAGCTGAGGATCGACGTGAAGGGCAGCCAGTTCATGCGGCCGCTGTTCGAGTACTCGGGCGCGTGCGCCGGGTGCGGCGAGACGCCTTACGTGAAGCTGCTGACGCAGCTGTTTGGCGATCGCCTGATCATCGCCAACGCCACCGGCTGCTCGTCGATTTACGGCGGCAATCTGCCCACCACGCCCTACGCGGTGGACAACAATGGCCGAGGCCCGGCATGGGCGAACTCGCTGTTTGAGGACAACGCCGAGTTCGGCCTGGGCTATCGCCTGGCGATCGACAAGCAGACCGGCTTCGCCCGCGAGATGACCGCGGCGCTCTCCAGCCAGATCGGCGAGAACCTGGTGAAGGAGCTGCTCAATGCCGAGCAGAACAGCGAGGCCGAGATCGCCCAGCAGCGGGCACGGGTGGTGGAGCTGCGAAAGAAGCTTTCGACCATCGCCGACCCGATGGCGCGGCGGCTGGACCAGATCGCCGACTACCTGGTGAAGAAGAGCGTCTGGATCCTGGGCGGCGACGGCTGGGCGTACGACATCGGTTACGGCGGCCTGGATCACGTGCTGGCGACTGGCCATGACGTGAACGTGCTGGTACTGGATACCGAGGTGTACTCCAACACCGGCGGCCAGGCCTCGAAGGCCACCCCGATGGGCGCGGCCGCCAAGTTCGCGGCGGCCGGCAAGGCAACGCCCAAGAAGGACCTGGCGATGATCGCCATGAGCTACGGCAACATTTACGTGGCGAAGGTGGCGTTCGGCGCCAAGGACGTGCAGACGGTCAAGGCGTTCATGGAGGCCGAGAGCTACAAGGGATCGTCGCTGATCATCGCTTACGCCCACTGCATCGCCCATGGCTATGACCTGCAGTTCGGCGCCGATCAGCAGAAGCTGGCGGTGGACTCCGGCCACTGGCCGCTGTTCCGCTTCGATCCTCGCCTGGCCGACCAGGGCAAGCAGCCGCTGCAGATTGACTCAAGCGCGCCCAAGGCCCGCCTGATGGACTATGTGAAGAACGAGACTCGCTATCGCATGGTCGAGCGCATGAACCCGGATGCCTTCAAGGATCTGATGGGTCAGGCGCAGTTCGACGTGGCCAAGCGCTGGATGCTCTACGAGCAGATGAGCAAGCTGCCGGTGTACAAGAAGCCGGAGGAGGAAACCCCGGCCACGCCCCCGGTAACGGAGTCGGCCGGCGCCTCGAAGGCGTAAGCCTCCGGCGAAAGTGAAGTGGTCATGACCTCGCCCGCGTCGGGATCCCGGCGCGGGCGATGGTACTTTTGGCGAATGGGGTTTGACCACGGAGACACTGATGCACGGAGGCGACTTGTTGGCCTCGCAGCGACATCCATGTGACTTGCCTGGTAGATGAGCCATTCGACATCGTCGCTCCGTGGTGAAACCCGGATCGCCGCGGCGCGCGTGGAAGGCCTTGTCGCGCCATGTTGTCTTTGCGTCCTGGCGCGCTTCGCGAGTCGATGATCTGCGCGATCGGGCTGAACTACTCCCGTGGGTGATGGGGACGATTGCCGGAACCATGCAGCGCGTCGTCGCAAGCCCGCTTTTCCCCGGGATTTACCGTTTTACATGCCAATTCGGCTATGGATGAAAGCCTCGCTTGCCGGTACACTTAGCATTGTGTGCTGTTCCCGCGCGCGGGTCCCACGTTAACGGAGCCAGCTATGGATCTCTCTACCAACTATCTCGGTTTCAGACTCTCATCCCCGATCATGCCCGGTGCTTCTCCGCTTGTTGATGACATTGGAGAGGTGCGCCGGCTGGAAGACTACGGTGCCTCGGCCATCGTCATGCATTCGCTGTTTGAAGAGCAGATCTCCGGCGAACGGCTTGCGAGCATCTACCACATGGAAATGTACGCCGACAGCTACGCCGAGGCGCTCAGCTACTTCCCCAAGCCGGATGAGTATCGTCTGGGTCCGGACCAGTACCTGGAGCAGATCCGCAAGATCAAGCAGGCCGTACGCATCCCGGTGATCGCCTCGCTCAACGGCTCGACCGTGGGCGGCTGGACCGATTACGCCAAGCTGATCCAGCAGGCCGGCGCCGATGCCCTGGAACTGAACGTGTACACCCTGGCGACCGATCCGCAGGAGTCCGGCGACCAGCTCGAAAAGCGCACACTTGAGGTCGTCCGCGCCGTGACGCAGGCCGTGAGCATCCCCGTGTCGGTGAAGCTCTCGCCCTACTACAGCTCGCTGGCGAACTTCGCCCATCAGCTTGATGACCTGGGCGTGGATGGCCTGGTGCTGTTCAACCGCTTCTACCAGCCGGACATCGACATCGAGAAGCTGGAAGTGAACCCCACGCTCAAGCTCTCCAGCAGCGATGAGCTGCTTCTGCGTCTGCGTTGGCTGGCGATCCTGTCGCGCAAGCTGGGTGCGAACCTGGCCTGCTCCGGCGGCGTGCATACGCCGTTGGATGTGATCAAGGCCGTGATGGCCGGCGCACATGCGGTACAGGTGGTTTCCTGCCTGCTGGACCGCGGCACGGAATATCTGAAGGAACTGCGTGATGGCGTAGCCCAGATGCTGGAGAAGCTGGAATACAGCTCGATCCAGCAGATGCGCGGCAACATGAGCCTGGCCCGCTGCCCCGACCCGGGCGCCTTCGAGCGCGCCAACTACATGCGCATCCTCCAGACCTGGCGGCCTGACCAGAACAACGGCGGAAAGTAACTGTCGACAACGAACTTCGCCCATTCACTGATGTGGGTGGGCGATTCTTTTTTTGGGATTTTTGAATCTTGATGCTGATCGATGGAGTTGCGTGCAAGCCAACGGTTCAGTACGCCAAGCCAACAGGGCAACTCTCGGGAATTTCCCAAGTTGGCTGATTCTCCTGCGCGAGTGGTCTATGTTCTCTATGGGGAGGCCGCGAGTTTGCTCGCGGCGGGTTTGTTTCTCGATCGCGCGACGATCGCGATCAATGGAGGGGACTATGTCGAGCAAGAGATTCCTGATCAGCGCGGCGGCCACGGCCATTGGCACCCTGGCGCTGGCCGCTGATGGTGGGACAGGTGGTGCCGGTGGCGCAACCGCGGCAGGGGCGGCGGGGGCGGCCGGACCCGGGGCTGGCCCACAGGAAGCGCCCGGCGCGCAGATGGCGCCCGGGGCCATCGTTAATCAGCCCGATGGCGGACAGCTCCGAGGGTCGGACGCGGCTGCCAACGAGCCGGGGCGTACCGACGAACCGGGACGTGTCGTCCCCTGGCAGGGGCAGCAGCAGGGGGCAGGGGGACAGATGGCTCCGGGGGCCATCGTCAGTCAACCAGATGGCGGCCAGATTCGCGGATCAGACGCCGCTGAACCAGGACGCGTCGTTCC
>JAKORQ010000201.1 GCA_029777755.1 Planctomycetota bacterium | reverse complement strand
GCCAAAGCGGGAACTCTTGCCGCCGGCGAGAATGTATGCGCTGATCCCGCTGGCGGGCTTGTCGGTGCTGAACGAGCTTGGCGCGATTTGGGCGGTGGCTGGTGTCATGTCATCCTCCCAACTGGATCATGGGTGAATGGCCGCTGGCGGGATGCATCGGAGCCTTGTGCGCCAGGCCTGCGCGA
Source organism: Planctomycetota bacterium (assembly GCA_029777755.1). Classification (GTDB taxonomy): domain Bacteria; phylum Planctomycetota; class Phycisphaerae; order Tepidisphaerales; family Tepidisphaeraceae; genus CAIQIQ01. The sequence continues at coordinate 2,501 of JAKORQ010000201.1, read as the reverse complement.
AGAAGCTCGTCCAGCCGATCGGGGGCAAATGGCCTGATAGCGGACATGAGGTTGCCGGCCGGGGCATCCATCAGGCACGGGTAGAATCCGCCATCAGCGCTGATGCGGATGCGGTCGCAGGCATCGCAGAACGGGTGACTCATGGCGGTGATGAAGCCGACGGTTGTTTCGCCGCCGGCGACGAGATTGCAGCGATAGCGCCGCGCTGCCTCGGAACCAGTGGATAGCGGTATGAACTCATTTACGACGTTCGCGAGCGCCTTTCTCATCGCCGCCTCGGGGACGTACCTGTCCAGCCACTGGCCGGCGAGCGGGCCCATCGGCATCAGCTCGATGAAGCGAATCTCCAGGTTCAGGCTGGCGGCGAAGGTAAGCAGGTCGGAAAGCTCCTGGTCATTGCTTCCGCGAACAACAACTGTGTTCAGTTTCACCTTAAGTCCGACGGCAATGGCTTCATGGATGCCATCGATAACGCGAGGCAGGGCGTCCACGCCGGTGAGCTGGGCGAACTGCCTGGGCGCCAATGAGTCGAGACTGACATTGACGCGCTTAAGCCCGGCATCCTTCAACCGCCGGGCGTCGCGGGCGAGAGTCAGGCCGTTGGTGGTCATTGCAAGGTCGGCCAGCGGCAGCCTTGCCGTGCGTTCGATGATCTCAATGAGCTCTGGACGTGCGCTTGGTTCGCCGCCGGTCAGGCGCAATTTGCGCAGGCCATGACGGAAGATGAGATGGCGGACCAGTTGCTCAATCTCATCGCAAGTTAGCAGGTTGCGACGGTGCGGCGGGTTGTGGATGGCTGGCCGACAGTAGATGCAGCGCATCGGGCACGCCTGCGTTAGCGAGAGGCGCAGGTAGCGGATGCTCCTGCCGGACGGATCGCGCATAGGAGCGCATCGGCTCGTCGCGGCGTGGGGAGATTCGACATGTAGTGCTACGTGTCGCATCGGCTACGCTCGTGGAGTCAATCCTTTCCGCATGGTCGTTACTATCCGGCGAGCCAGCCCCGCGAAAGTCATCAGCCATGCGCCAAGAGCCACGAAGAAAAATGCTCGCGGCACACCCAGCAGGAACGGCGCATCTATCACCTGGGCTACCCGGAAGGTACAGGCGGTGTACATGCCCAGCGGGAAGACCGCACCCCAGTAGAGCGGGTCATAGCGCAGGGGGAAGCGACAGTAGATGTGCCGCCAGATGCCCAGGATCAGCAGCATGGGGATCCACCAAGTGGCGGTGGCCCAGAACAGCATCGTCAACCCCTTGAGAAACGGCAGCAGCTCCGTCAGCACCGGCGAGCGGGGAGTGTTGGCGATCAGCATGGTGCCCGCCAGCGTGGATATGGCAACGGCGCCCATGTTGATCCAGTAGGGCGGGGCAAGGTCAGACGGGCTCAGCGAGAAGAATGTGTAGCGGTAGAAGATCAGCGAGATGATCCAGATGTAGAGCATCCCGCCGCCCAGCCACATCGACAGGCAGAAGAACAGTACGAGGGCGTCGTAGGGAGCGAATCCCTTGGCCAGCTGCGCGCCCAGCACCGCCACCGACTGCGCTGCCACCACGGCGACCAGCCAGCCGCCGTTGATTCCTTCAGCCAGCGTCGGCTTGTCATGCTTGATCGTGAGAGCGGTGAAGATGCTGTAGGTAAGGGCGGCCCACAGGACGATCCCGACGATCCAGAGGGCAACTGCTGGCGCTCTCATGTCGCCCACCAGCAGGAACTGGCTGCCCAAGACGCTGGTTCCCGCGACCATGGTGAAAAAGCCGACGCTGCGGCCGTGATGTCTCAGGTCCGCCAGCACGCTTTGGGGATGGCGCACGGCCCGGCCGATAAACAGCACCCACAACCCGATGTAGAAGAGGATGTTCAGCAGGAAAAGTGGCCACGCTATCGTCTCGTATCCCAGCAGATGAGCTGCGACAGAGACAATCCCGGTTGCCATGACCAGGGCGAAGTATGCGGGATGAAGCGTTGCCAGGCCGGGGAGTTCATCCTGGCTATGCGTAGCGTTCATCACTTGCGCTCCTGTTCAATGCGATAGAGATAGCGCAGCAGCCCCACGTTCAGCAGGAAGCAGAATAGGCTGGCGCCGGCCGCCGCCCAGACTACGCTGTCGTCGCCACCCAGGTACGCGTTCATGGTCGCCGTCAGCAGCCAGAGCTGCATCACCACCAGCACCAGTACAAACGCGAGCATGCCATAGATGATGATGGTGCGCTGTTCACGATTGAAAGGGCGATTGACGCTCATACGGTGCTCACCTCGATTCCGGTGGCGTAGATTTCATCGCCACGAACCTCAAGGATGATCTTCGGCAGTGGGCGGCGCGGCGGGCCAGCCAGCGGCCGGCCGGTCTGCAGGTCGAAATAGCCATTGTGGCAGGGGCAGTGGATTACATTGTCTTTCGGTACCGGCACGACCGCGCATGCCAGGTGCGTGCATTTCTGGCTGTAGGCCAGCAGGGTTGTCTCATCCACGCGGGTGACGATGCAGGGATCGTGCTCCG
>JAKORQ010000200.1 GCA_029777755.1 Planctomycetota bacterium | reverse complement strand
GTTGTAGCCCGGGACAGCCAGCCGGCGGGCAAGCTGGTGGTGCAGGGCATCGCCCTGGGTCAGGAACTCGGCATCCGTACGAACCGAAGCTGGATCGATTCCCGGGTCGGCGACGACACGCATGGAGGCGTGCTGCACACCTCCATTGCGCGTGTACTCCAGGCCAGTCGGGCTGGTGAAGTCTGCGTTCACTTCGGCATCGTCGGCCACGCGGCTGACATTGGTATCCACGCCCCGCAGCAGCTCATACAGGCCCACGTTGGGGCGGAAGGTGCCCAGGTAGGCATACCGATAATCGTCCGGGTCAATGTCGGTCCCGCTGGCGTCCCTGTCGGCCGTGCTGCGCCAGGCGGTGTTAACATTCACCGCACCTGAATTATCAATGATGCGCACCGCGCCCCAGAAGGTGGCCGTGTGGTCACCGTCCTTAAGCGTCACCGTCTCCGACGGAACGGTGGTGAGCGGGAACAGGCCCGAGTCGGCTATGCCGTCACCGTCCGCATCAGCCGCCAGCGGCGCAGTCGTCTCATCGTCAGTGGGGTTGGTGCTCAGTGCCGGGAAATAGCGTGTCCTGCCGGCCAGCGTGGGGATGGGATCGAAAGGCGCTGGATACTGGATCCGCCGGGCAAGCGGAAACAGGTTCGTATACGTCGTTCCCAGTGCCGGCGATGTGCTCAGGGGCGATGCGAAGTTCCGGCTATCAAGGATGCTTACCGACTGCCAGCGAACCTGGCTGACCTCGTTCTGATCAGGCAGGGATGGATAGCGGGCCGCGAGATACCTGCTTCTCACTGGCGCGACATACGGCTCCTCAAAGGCCGAGCCCGGCTGGCGATACTGCCCTGCCATCCGCACGGCCCGCTCCAGGTCGGTGCGAACCGCGTTCTTGATCTCCTCAGCGCCCTCTCTAAGCCGTGCATCGACGTTGGGAACCTGCGGCCAGTAGGCCGCGTCCGGGAGGATGACAATGCTGGAACCGGTGCCGGTGATCTGGTCGCGGCTGATGCGAACGGTCATGATGAACGCCGTTCCCATCATGGCCAGCATGAGAACGAGCACGACAACCAGAAGCAGCGCACTGCCACGCCGGCGCATCCTGTACTTCACATTCACAACCTTGGCATCCAGTACTTTCAGCATGGCATCCTCGTTTGCTTAGTAACTCACGTGCTTCACCGGGAAGATGAACTGACGCGTCATGCCATCCCGCATCCGCCCTTCCGGGTCAGTGATCGTGACGGTGATGCGAATCAGCTTGGGGGCCAGCGACACCGGCGGATTGCTGCCGTCCTGCATGAACAGCATGTCCTTCGTCCAGCCGCAGTCGTAGGTGTTGCCATCCGGCACAAACTCAAATGGCATGAGGCCAGTGACAACCTCTTGAGGATCCGCACGATCCGCACGCTTCTGAGACACCGTGGTTACGTTGCCGCTACGAACGTTAATTGGTTCGTTAGTTCCGTCAGTCTTTCGGGGATAGCCGTACCAGTGGATCTGCCTCACCTGATTGCCGTTCACAGTCACCACGTCGTAATCGATGACGCCATCCAGGCCCCACGTGCTCGGGTTGCTTACGTCAAGCGCGTTGGTGTTGGTTACATTTCCGTTGGCGTCCTGACTCACATAGTCGCCGGCAAACTCCACGATGAACTGCGTGCAACCGGGCAGGAAAATCGGCACCTGCTGCGACGCATAGGCGGCGAATGTAGCCTCATCGAATGTATCCTCATCGGCAGCATATCCGAGTGCAAAAGGATGTGCCCTGAAGCGACGGCCAAAGCGAC
>JAKORQ010000199.1 GCA_029777755.1 Planctomycetota bacterium | reverse complement strand
TGTGCAGCTTCGGGTCAACCACTTCCTTCACCGCTGCCACCGTTCGCGTCTCATCCAGCTTGATCGGCTTGTCATGGCAGCTCATGCAGGTGGTGACAGTCACGTCCTTCTGGAGCTTCAGCACATTGCTGGCATGGGGCGAATGGCAGTTCATGCAGGCGCGGTCATCGGAAACGGCCGAGTGCTTCACGCTGGCCGACGCGATCCTGTCCTTAATCTGCACATGGCAGGAGAAACACAGCTCCGTCATGGGCATCGGCAGCGACATGGGCAGCCTTGATCCATGGGCGTCGTGGCAAGTGTCGCAGCCATCCTCCATCGCCTTGTGCTGGAGCTTGGCCTTCGCCAGTGCCGGGATCATCTCGGTGTGGCAGGTCAGGCACATGTCAGTGCCGACGGCATCAAGCAGGTTGTCGAACTTCGCCGCGTGCGGGGCATGGCAGGAATCGCACGCACCTTCAGCCACCGGGCCATGCAGAAAATCCTTGCCCACCATCACATCCTGGTGGCAGCGCCCGCAAAGCTCGGGCATGGTCGCCTCCAGCGTGAAGCTGCGATTTGCCCCGCCGTGGGGATTGTGGCATCCCAGGCACTCGCCCTGTTTCACCGGCTCATGCACCACCGGCATCTGCTCCACGCTGAACTCGTGGCAGTAGGTGCAAAGCTCTGCTTTCTCGCGGGCCAGCGAGAAGGTGTGCTTCTCCACGCTCGCCACCTCGTGGCAGCTCATGCAGTCGTCGGTGGCGACTGGCGCATGAAGGGTAGGCATCGCCTTAACGGCCGCATGGCATTCCTGCGTCACACAGCTTTTCTCATCTATAGGGGTGGTCGGCCTTCTCAGCCCATTTCCCTGCGCCAGCAGCATTCCCGGCAGAATTGCGCTCGACAAGACAAGCAGGCAAAGTGATCGAATGCACATCATTGGACACCTCGCCGGATGCGAATGATCGTGGGTCTCGTGGTCGGCTGGGCAGCCTGGGCGGCCGGCTCGATACTGCTCGCCACCATCGGCGGCGTGTACGGCCCGGGCCTGTCCGCGGGGAAGGTCACCGGCCGGGCATGGCAGTTTGCGTCAGCGCAGTTGGCCGGCGGCTGGGTCTTGTAGTTGCTGTGGCACTGCCCGCAGGCCAGCTTTGCATGAGTCTCATCTAGTACCTGCCCGGTGGAGGCATGGGCAAACGCGGCCGGCGGCTGCTCGTCATCCTTGTAGTGACAGTGGTTGCACTTGTCCTGCTCGTGGCAGAAGATGCAGGGCTGGTGCGCCTGCCGCCAGTTGTTGGATGGCTTCATCGGCCGGGGCCGACGGGCAATTTGTCTTGTTGCCGCCGACTCCGCCGTGGGGGTGCCGGAGTGACAATCGCCGCAACTGTCACGTCTGTGGCAGGCCACGCAGCGAATACCAAACTCCTTCACATGCTCGTCATGGCGGAACAGCACGTTCTTTCCATCCACCGGCGTGTAACGGGCCTTCAGGTGGATAACCGCATCAGGGACGAGCGGCTTGTGCATCCTGCCGGTGATGTCATCCGGCGAGAGGGCGTGGCCGTTCGGCCGGGAGGTTGCGGCATGCTCGCGCGTGTCGTGGCAGGCGACGCAGCCATTTTCGCCCATCCAGTCTCGATGGCAGTTCAGGCATTGCCGGTGGTATGCCCCCTTAAGGGCGGGCATGCCCAGTTCCGCCTTGCTCAACTCCACCGCGTGGCAAGACTTGCATGCCGGTACTTCGCTCTTCTTGCCATCGGTAGCGGGCGTGTGATGGTGGCAGGTCTCGCAGCCATTCCACATCTCCGCCATCTCCGCATGAAGGCGATGAGCGAACGGCACCGGGTCGTACTTCTGCACCAGCTCATCGAGCATCACCACGTCCGGGCCGTAATCACTGGCCTGCGGCGCCGTTGGCATGGTGGCAGCAGTGGAGCGCGATAACACTCCAGAGGCCTGCGCAACCCGTTCACCGGCAAGCAGCAATGCCGCCAGCAGGCACAGCAACATCATCAGCTTCACATGCAGCCGGTTCACGATTCTCGCTCCTGCGCCGCGGGCGCGGGTTGAAGAATCGGCAGATAGATCACTGCCAGGCGATATACCAACATCAATCCCGCCACGAGGCCGGCCGACAGGGCGAACTCCGCCAGCGATGGGATGTACGGCTTCTCCTCAAAAGGCGGCTTGTAGCCGATGATGAAGACGTTCAGGCGGTTGAACACCACGCCCAGGATCACCAGCAGCGAGGCGGTTGCCAGTCCCTTTGCCGAGTTCCGCACCTTCGCTGACAGGAACATCAGCAGCGGCAGCACAACGCCGCCGACCATCTCCAGGATCCAGCAGACACTCTGGAGCGAGCCATCTGCCAGGTAGTGATAGGTGCCGCGCCAGGCCATGTCTCCCACCTTGATCGCAAGGTACGCCGAGAGAAACACCGGCACGTAGCGGGATAGCTTCGAGAGCACAGGCAGCTCCGGCCGGCGCTTCAGCGACCAGGACGCAAACAGGATGGTGAAAATCACCATCGGGAATCCGACCATCGCGGCCGAGAGCAGGAAGAAGATCGGCGAGACCGGCGTCCACCACAGCTCATGCAGCTTGTAGGGGGCGATCACCATCAGGTTGCCCAGCGATGACTGGTGGAAGAACGAGAGCGTTACGCCCAGGATCAGCAGGGCGGGCATGATCTTCTCCAGCGAGTCGTGGATGACCTTCGCCCACCGGGCGATCTTCTCGCTTGGGGCCGACTTGCCCATGAAGCGCTCGCAGATGATCGGCATCAGCTCCAGGTACTGCACATTCAGGTAGATCATCACGCAGATGCCCACCTCGAACAGCACTGAGTTCCCCTGCCACATCGTGGGGATGACCGGATGCCAGATGTTGTACCAGCGGCCAATGTCAGCCAGCAGCCCGGGCACATAAAACGTGTAGCCCAGCAGCGCCGTCACCAGCGCCGAGCGGGCGATGGCGTGGTAATACTCGCGGTGGAAAATGTGCACCAGCGCCGCCGTGACGAACCCGCCGCCAGCGAGCGCGATGCCGCTGCCCACGTCCATCGCGATCCACAATCCCCAGGGATGCTGCTGATCCAGGTTAGTCGCCGCCGCCAGCCCAAAGATGAAGCGATACAGCCCGGCGATTGCGCCCACGGCCACGACCGCCAGCAGGACCCATGTGCCCGGCGAGAGAAACTTCTGTGCTACCGGTTGCGCCGGCTCATGGTGATGATGTTGGCCAGCATGCTCGACGTGGGATGCCGATGATCGATGCCCATGCGCATGCCCGCCGTGACTTCCCACCGCCGTGCCTGCGCCGACGAGAACTTCCTGCTCGACCTCAATATCACCTGCGCCGGTCGCGGCCAGCTTTGCTCGCCGGGAGGTGAACCACGCAGCCCCGGAGAAGAACGCATACAGCCCAAGCGGGGCCGCCCAATACTTGAACACCCCGTGCTGGATCGCCTCCGTAAGCGCCCCCGGGGCTTTGTTCCCCACACTGACGAACCCGGCTTGTTCAAACGGAACCGGCGAAAGATACAGCCACGACGTGCCGCCTACCTCGTGCTCGCCGTACACGTGGTTGACGTACCTGTCCGGGTGGGCGGCGATGCGCTCATGCGCCAGCTTGAGAAGATCGTCGCGCTTGCCGAAGGTCATCACCTGCCGCGGGCAGCCCTCCACGCAGGCCGGCAACTTGCCTTCGCTGGTGCGCGAGTCGCAGAAGTTGCACTTGCGCACCTGCGGCGTGAGGACGTTGTCATACTCGTACGTGGGTATCTGGAAGGGGCAGGCAACCATGCAGTAGCGACAGCCGATGCACTTCCACGCGTCGTAAACGACAGCGCCGCTTTCTTCCTTGGTCAGCGCGCCCACGATACAGGCCGAGACGCAGGAAGCATGGCCACAGTGCAGGCAGTTCGACTTTACATAGACCGGGGATTCGCTGGTGTTGGTCGCGGGAGAGCTATCTGTCCTGGGGGGATAGGAGTTTACCACCGTGTACGAGTCCGGCCGAAGGAAGCGCCGCTCGCGAAACACCGAGGTATCGTCATACGATGCCAGTGGGCCGGTTTCAAAGCCGTTGGCTTTCTTGCACTCGTACTCGCACAGCCGGCAGCCAACGCACTGGGTGAGGTCTACCAGCACTCCGTTTGCGTTGGGAGAAATGTGCGATCCATGGTCGGAAGAGCTTGCCAGCGCCTTGCGTGTACCGCACAAGCCAGTGGCGGCCGCGGATAGCATGCCGGCGTACTTAATCACATCACGTCGAGCTGGTTGCATACGGGTGGCCGCCTCAACGAGTAAAAAGATAATGGCATGTTTATATCGCTGTTTAGCGTCGATGAAAATGTTTCGGCACGCGTTATGTGCGATATTAGTTTGTGCTAACAAAATCCTGTGATTGTTCGGTGAGAGACCTCACCGTCCGAATTAGCGCTAGACCTTGCCACAGGATGGCGTCTACAGTTCAGTTGGACAGTTGAGAGCGGCAGGGGATAACAGGGGCCGCGAGTTAGACCTGTTGCTCATGCCTGTAGTTCTTAAAAAGGGGGAGGAGCTATGCGAGCCAAAGTTTCATTGGCCGAGCAGCTTGAGGGGCGTCGCCTGCTTTACACGGCATATGTGATCGACGGTGTGCTGCAGGTTGACGGCGACGAAAACGACAACGTCATCAGGGTCTATGCCGAGCCGGCTTCATCGATGATGAACGTCGAGATAGACGGAGTGACGGCACAGTTCCCGCTCAACAGCTTTACCATGGTCAGGATCGAGGCCTACGACGGCAACGACCTGATCTACGCCGAGCACAACAATGTCGTTACCGGCAAGATCTGGGAGCTCTATGGCAACGGTGGCGACGACACCATCCACGGCACCAGCGGCAATGACTTCATCCGCGGCCAGCGGGGAAATGACCTCATCTACAGCTATGGCGGCAACGACCGCATCTACGGCGATGAGGACCGCGACACCATCTACGGCGGCGATGGTGACGACACCATCAACGGTAACTTCGGCGGCGATCTGCTGGTGGGCGGCCCGGGCAACGATTCCCTGATGGGCGGCCTGGGACTGGACACCCTCTATGGCGATGAGGGTGATGACATGCTGTTCTCCGGCAACGGTATGGACCATATCTACGCGGGGCCGGGCAATGATTACGTGGAATCGCGCGGCAAGGCCGACACAGTGTTCGGTGGGCCGGGGAATGACACCATCATCAGCGGCGCCGGAGCGGACCTGGTCTATGGTGAGGAGGGGGATGACGTCATCTACGCCACCTCGCATGTGCTGTTCGTCGATACGCTCGATGGTGGGGCAGGCTTCGACCGGTACGAGGCGGATGACAACGATATCCTGATTAACATGGAAGAGGCCATCCTGGCGTAGCAGCATTCCCCTGCTATCCCATACGGTCTCCCCAGGCGGATGCGCGAACCTCTACTTTGCGCGTCCGCCTGACTTTTTTTCTCATTTCGCACCCGCGATCTCGCCGATGGCCAATGCTATCATGATATTGCCGTCACATCGGCAATGCGTGGAACCAGCGCATGAATCGTTGGCACAAAGATCCTGAGGGCAGTTCCGTCGCGCACACAAGCGCCGTCGCAACCGAAAAGGCAGCGTCCGTGGGGCGTGGCCGGTGGCGGCTTTTTCTACTGATTTTGGCTGTTCTGCTGGCGCTGGGGGTGGCGTTGCTTGCGGTTCGCGGCAGTGGAGGCGGATCCCGCATCGCGCAATTGCAGGACCAGTTGTCCCGGGCGGTAGCCAGCGGGGCGGATCATTTCAATTTTGGCGCTACCGGCTTTGAATGGGACAAGATGTATGTCTTTGGGCCGTACACCAGCCAGAAGGATGTGGAGAGCCTGATCGGCATATCCTGGCCGGAGTTCAAGCAGACCACCGTAAAGTCTTCCGATTCGGTTTGCCTGGTGCTGTTTGTTCGCGACAGCGAGGTTGTCGGCTGGTACGAGCAGCCCCGGACGATCGATCTTTCCTGGCTGACGAAGGGGGAGCCGTACATGCGCTCCGATGCGGTTTTTCGAATCGACCGCACCGCCCAGCCACCGGCGCTGGCCGAGCGCACCTCACGGGACGAGTGAATCGGAGAATCCAGGGGCAATGGCAACGCCGTCGCTCTTTACATACCATACCACCCCGAGCCTGGCCGGCGCTTCCGCCTGGCAATGTGTCACCTTTGTTGAGTTGCGATGCTGCTGCCGTTTCTGCTCATATTCTTCGCCACTGTTTCCTCGGCGGTGGCGGTGTATGGATTGCTACCCCACTGGGCCGCGTGGGAAAATGGTCTGGAGATCATCACGACGGTTCGTCGCCTGCAGTGGCCGTTGCTGACGCTCTCCATCGGGCTGTGCCTTGTCCTGCTGGTGCTGGTGCTGGCGGGGAAGAGAAAGCCATGGTGGCTGATAGGTTGCGGCCCGGTTGTCGCGCTGATACTGCAATTGTTCTTCACCGGAAGCGTGAGCAACATGAGCGTTGTGGAGCGTCCGCCGCTGGTGGATGCGAAGCAGGCCGACACGCTGGTTCACGACGATGACTGGGTGGTGGGGGTGATATTCGCGGATAAGGCCTATGCGCTGCCGTATCGGCAACTCTATAGTGCGCCGGTGGTGGTGCTGGCCGACCGGGAGAAGCGGGCGGCCGTGTTCTGGTCAGCGTATGCCAACCGGGTCATGGCATTTAACGTGAATCGCCAGTTCAAGACCCGCGAACTGGACATCGTCTCCATGCCGGCCAATGCACTATTGGTCTACAACGCCCGCGTGGGAGAGTTCATCAACGGTGTTACTGGCCTGACGGTGGCAGGCGCCCGGCCGGTGGGCCTGGGCTCCCGCATCCCAGCCATCACCACAACGTGGAAGCAGTGGCTCCAGATGCATCCCAACACGCAGGTCTCGGCCATGCCGGTGTTGTCGATCTCGCTGCCGGTACCGCTGTCGCCGCAATTTCCCATGCGTTCATCGGCTGATCCGCCGGACCAGCGCGTGGTGTTTTTTCACACCAATCCGCCTGTCGCCATTCCTGAAGGCGTCATCGGCACGCGGCCGCTCAATCTGGAGATCGGCGGGACGCCGGTTCTGCTGTTTCGCGACCCGGCCACCGGACGGGTGAAGGGGTTTGAGCGCGTGTATGCCCGGCGAAGCTCGCGCTTTATCGCCAATCCCTCAAGGCGCCGGGCCGCCAAGGGTGTGTTTATGCTTGATGTCGCCACCAACAGCGGCTGGAACGCCAGTGGCGTGGCGATCGACGGCGAGAAGGAAATCATTGGTGAAAAGCTGAAGCCCCTTACCAACTTTGATGAAGACCTGTACCTTGGTGTCCTGCAACACTGGTACGCGGACCTGCAACTGATAGCGCCTTGACATCTCGCTCAATGGAGGACGGATATGTATCTGGGCAGCGCGTGGTATCCGGAGCACTGGCCTGAGGATCGCTGGAAGCGCGACCTTGAGTTGATGCAGCAGGCGGGCATGAATG
>JAKORQ010000198.1 GCA_029777755.1 Planctomycetota bacterium | reverse complement strand
CTTTCTCTCACGATCCTTCTCCGGGTTGGCGTGCATCCAGGTCGGCACACCCCAGATGCTGATGATGTAAGGAATCTTCCGTCGCTGCAGTTCCTGCGCCATCTCCAGCGAATGACGCAGGTTGGTGCGAGGCTTGTCGTTGGCGGCCAGCTTCTCCATGTCGGTAGCGCCGGCGGCGTCGTTGTCGTTTTCCGGCTCCCATAGGTGCAACGGCATCCACACCCGCCCCCAGGCCACGTTCAGGGTGTCCAGGTTGTACTTCGAGGCCTGCGACTGCGAGCCGTACACGAAGTTCCCGCCAAACCCGTGCAGCTCATACAGCTCCCGCTGCCCATCCACCTCAAGTTCAATCGGCCGGTCATCCACCGTCACCTCCGGGCGCAGCAGCAGCTCGGCCGACACCGTCTGCCCCTTTGCCAGTTCGCCGGTCTGCATCATGAAATAGACGCGAAACTGGTCCATCCCGAAATGCCGCTCATCCTGCACCGTCACCCTTCGGGGATGGTCGAATCGGATGGCGAGTCGTCGATTATCCTTGCGCACCTGCACGCCTGTCGCCTCGCCGGTGATGAGGTGAGGCCTGTCGCCGCGCTCTTCCGGCAGAGAGATCATCAGCGGCGCCGGGGTGCCCAGCAGTTCCACCTCCGCCCCCGCAAACTCCCCGGCCGGGATAATCACCATGGCCCGCAGCGCCTCGATCGGCATACTGCTTGTGGCCGTGCCCTCCATCTTCACCCACACCCCCTGGTCGTCGGTCCGGATGCTGTGGCGGTAGGCCACGGCCGACTCGCCAATCGGTATCCTGCCGCTATAGACAAGCGTCTCACCCTCGCTGAACTGCACATCGCCAACAGCCCACTGCTCGATGGGGCGCACCTGCTCCCAGCGCGGCGTCGACACATCCATGCCGGTGCTGACCGGAAAACGATACCCATCCACGCGCACGCTGCGCACGGTTCCCCAGCCGTTGATTTCGGGGACAATCGAACCCTCGCCGGCCGCCAGCACACACGGGATAGTGCCAGCGCCCATACATATCGCCAGGAAGTGCTTGAACATGGCAGATAGAATACCACCAGCCGGCTTCCATGTTGGAACCATGCTGGCATCTAATTGGTGCCGGGGAGGCAGTTTTGTCCCCTTGCACTTCCATCAAACTGATCGTCCAATGTCGCGCAATATGACCAGCTATCGCAATCCCGTCGTGCGTGGGCTCAACCCTGATCCTTCCGTGATCCGCGTGGGGCAGGATTACTACCTCGCCACCAGCAGTTTCCACCTCTTCCCCGGCGTGCCGATCTACCACAGCCGCGACCTGGTAAACTGGCGGCTGATCTCGCATGCCCTGACACGCCCCAGCCAGTTCATGGCCGAGCGCACCGGCGGGCGCATCGAGATCTACGCCCCGACGCTGCGGTATCACGACGGCGTCTTCTACATGATCACCACTAACCGCGTTAAGGATGGCGGCAACTTCTATGTCACCACCCGCGACCCGGCCGGCGAATGGTCAGAGCCGATCTTCGTCGATGAAGGCTTCTTCGATCCGTCGCTGTTCTTCGATGACGATGGCAAGGTCTACTACACCCGTCGCGGCGGCATCGGTATTACCGACACCGTGCAGGCCGAGATCGACATAAAGACGGGCAAGCTGCTCACTCCCCTCCGGCCAATCACCCGCGGCTTCATCTCCGAGGATTGCGAAGGCGCCCACCTGTACAAGATCGACGGCAAGTACTACCTCATGCAGGCCGAGGGCGGCTCCCGCTTCCTGCACATGGAGACGATCGGCCGATCCGACAGCCCGTGGGGGCCGTTTGAACCTTGCCCCTACAACCCCATCCTCGGGCAGTTGCGCAACTGGGCATATCCCGTTCGCTCAACCGGCCACGCCGAGCTGGTCGAGGCGCATGACGGAAGCTGGTGGCTGTACTTCCTGGGCACACGGCATCCCGGGTACAACCATTTCTCCGCGATTGGCCGGGAGACATTCCTGTTGCCGGTCACCTGGAAGGATGGCTGGCCCACAACCGATGTCACGCAGCTTTCCAGTTTGGAGGTGTCGGCCAAGTTGCCGCCGGCCCACCCCTGGCCGCAGATCCCCTTGCGCGAGGAGTTCAACAGCAGCGGGCTGGATGGCCGATTCGTGCTGATCAACTGCAACAGCTCGCGGGCGATTGATCTGCAGTCGCGCCCGGGATGCCTGCGTCTGCGCCCGCTGGGCCACACCATCACGGAGCAGAGCCCCACTGCTTTCGTGGGCACGCGGCAGACGGACATCAAGTTCTCGGCCGAGACACTACTGTCTTTCATCCCGCGCGACGAGCGCGACTCGGCCGGCATCAGCGTCTTCCAGAAGTGGCATTACCACTATGACCTGGCCGTCACCGCCAGCGGCGGCAAGCGTGTACTGGTCCTGCGTCGAACGGTCGGCGACATCCGCACTGAGGAGCAACTGGCTATCCTGCCGGCCGTCGGCCCGATCCGCCTGAAGATCACGGCCGACGCCGACTACTACCAGTTCCACTACGCCGACAAGTCCGGCAACTTCACGGAGGTGGCCACCGCCCTGATGAACCTGATCTCAACGGAACTCTCTGGCACCTGGGGCGGCTCGCTGATAGGGATGTTCTGCATCTCGCAGGACCCCGCCAACGCCCCGACCGCAGATTTCGATTACCTGGACTATCAGGCCGCTGAGTGACAACTTATTAGCCACAGATGGGGCACAGATAAGCTGTCGATTGTTGATTGACGAGCGCGCTGGGTCAGTCAGGACGAGACAGCTTGTCCCCAATCGCAAATCGAGAATCGACAATCGCAAAACGGAGTTTCCCCTACCCTCGCCTGTGGCTTAAAAAATCCTCTTGATTCAACGTATAATCACGCTATTCTTTGCACCCGATGCAACGGTCTTCAACTGCACCTGTGCGCCTGGTTGATGTCGCCGCGAAGGCGGGGGTGTCTGCCACCGTGGTGTCGGCCGTTCTTCGTTCCAGCGCCGGGGGGACGGTGCGCGTCAGTGAGGCCACCGCAAAGCGCGTGCGGAAGATCGCCCAGGAGATGGGGTATCGCCCCAATGTCACGGCGCAGCAGCTCAAGGGAAGGACCGGCGATGTGATCGGCGTGCTGATCGGCGCCAGCTCGACGGCCGCCAACTGGGAGCGCCTCTGGCGGATCGAGCAGGAGGCGTACCGCCGCGGGTATCGCCTGATGATCGGGCAGTTTCACGATGACGCCGAGCGGGCGGTGCAGTACGTGCAGGATTTCGTCTCGCGCGGCGTGGAGGCCATGATCTGCTTCCATAACCCCCTGCCGCGCAACAATCCCCCGCTGATGGACTGGTTCTCGCGCATTCGCGCACTGGTGTTCCAGACCGAGGCGATCCTCCCGGGCGCTTTGTGCGTGGATGTCGACCGCGCCCAGGGCGTACGTGAGGCGGTTGGCCACCTGGTGAAATCCGGCCGGCAGCGCATCGCCTTGGTGCTGAACAGTTGGAACGATCCGCTGATGCAGGATCGCCTGCGCGGCTACACCGCCGGGTTAAAGGATCACAAGCGCCAGGTGCAAAAGGAGCTGATCTTCGCCGGCGATGGCACGTTTCCGCCCACGCGCGAGCTCCTGGGCTCAGCCGTGGAGAAGGTGGCGATCGCCGGCGGCGCTGATGCAATCGTGGCATCGAATGACATCTGGGCGATTGAGCTGATCAAGGCGATGCGGCGGCGGGGGATAAGCGTTCCCGGGCAGATGGCAGTCATCGGGTTTGACAACCTGCCCTCGGCCGCATTGTTCGACCCGGAGCTGACCACCATCGACCAGAACAACGACGATTTCGCCATCGCCGCCATCGACCTGGTCGATGAGACGCTGAAAGGTAAACCAATTCCGCCCGCAAGGCGCAAGCGGATAGTCAAGCCACGACTGGTAGTAAGGGAGTCGGCATAGTGGCCGGCCCCACAAGGAGAACATGTCATGGGAGATCCATATCCGATCGTGCCGGTAGAGGTTGAGCCGGTCCACACGAAGTACCGGACGATCTGTTCGCCGATTCCCCACCCCGAGTCGATACCGATCCTCGAGGAGCTGCGCAAGAATGAGCCGCTGTGCATGGAAGGGCAGCCGCCGATCGTGTGGGATCGAGCTGAGAACTTCAGCGTCTATGACGCATGGGGCAACCGCTGGATCGACTTTTCCTCCGGCGTGCTGATCACCAACGCCGGGCATGGACGAAAGCAGATGGTCCAGGCCATCGTCCAGCAGGCATCAGGTCCTCTGCTCACCAGCTACTGTTTCGCCAACGCGGCCCGGCGCGAGCTTACCGCGCTTCTGCAGAAGCAGGCCCCACACAAGGATGATAAGGTGATGCTGCTCTCCACCGGCTCAGAGGCGGTGGAGCTGTGCATAAAGCTCTGCCGCGAGTACGGCCGGCGCAGCGGCAAGAAGGATCCGGTCCTCGTGACATTCGAGAACGCCTTCCACGGGCGAACCTTTGGCTCGCAGCGGGCCGGCGGCATCCCCAGCCTCAAGGAATGGATCGGCTACCCGGATGAGCACTTTATCACCGTGCCTTTCCCCGACGGCGGCATCCGCTCGCGCAAGGAGGAGAACGATTTCTCTGCTTTCGAGCGTGCGCTGGCTGAGCGTGGCATTGATCCCGATCGCGTCTGCGGCGTGCTTAGCGAGACTTACCAGGGCGGCAACTCCAGCTTCGCGCCGCCGCAGTACATGCAGAAGCTGCGCCGCTGGTGTGACCAGCACAAGGCCGTGCTGGTGCTGGATGAGGTGCAGGCCGGGTTTGGGCGGACCGGCCGATTCTGGGGATTTGAGCACTACGGCATCCAGCCGGACCTGATCGCCTGCGGCAAGGGGATCAGTGGTTCGCTGCCGCTTAGCGCGGTGATTGGCAGGCCGGAGCTGCTGGACATGTTCCCGCCCGGCTCGATGACCAGTACGCACTCGGGCAACCCCGTCTGTTGCGCGGCGGCGGCCGCCAGCCTGAAGATCATTCTCGAGGAGAACCTCGTCGAGCGTGCTCGCGAGGTCGGCGAAGTTTTGCAGGCCCGGTGCGCCCGCATCCGGCAGCGCTTCTCAGATGTGATCATCGCCCATCATGGCAAGGGACTGGTTGCTTCACTGCATTGCACGAAGCCCGGCAGTAGCGAGCCGGATCCCCACCTGGCGTGGAAGGTCGTTGGGGCGGCCGTGCAGCGCGGGGTGATGCTGTTTGCCCCGGTCGGCTACGCGGGCGCGAGCGTCAAGCTCTCACCGCCGCTGACGATCGAGGCCGATGCCGTGCACGAGGCGATGGAAGTAATCGAGGAATCGTTTGCCGTCGCGCTGCATGGCCCGGCGGCGCTGGCCCGCTAACAGGGAGAAGCAGATGAGCAGCGACACGCCACTGGCACTCTCGGCCAGGACGCCGGCCATGCGGCAGTACATCCAGGATCTTCTGCTGGAGATCTGCCGCATCGACACCACGCCGCGCGCGGACCTGGATTCACTGCGCCTGGCCGAGGATGCGGTATTCCAGGTGCTGGAGCGCGAGGCAAGTAGCTTTGCCTTACCCGGCTTTCGCTCGCAGCGCAAGCCGATCCGGCCGGAGATCCAGCAGCACCCGTTCTACTCGCGGCCGTACTACGCCATCTCGCAACAGCGCAAGACGATCACTGCGGCCGACGCCTATGGCGGACGCTGCAACCTGCTGTTCTTCGTCGGCGGCGAAGCGCCCGGGCCGGCCGTCAACGCCCATATAGACGTGGTTCAGCCATACATCCCACCCCGCGTGGAGGATGGCATCGTCTATGGACGCGGAGCCTGCGACGACAAGGGGCCGGTGGTAGCCCTGATGGCCGCCCTCAAGCTGATCGGCGAACACTGCCGCGCAACCGGCGCCGTTCTCCATAGAGGCATCACCGCCATGCTGGTGATCGATGAGGAGATGGGCGGCAATGGCTCGCTCTCGCTGGCGATAGATCGTGAGCTGAAGAAGCGCTACGAGAACCTGCTGGTGCTGGAGTGTACCGGCAGCCGCCTCCACCCCGGCAATCGCGGGGCGCTCTGGTACAAGCTCGAGGCAAATGTGCCGGCAGGTTCGCTCAACTGCTTCGAGGCATCCGCGTTCATAGTCGAGGAGATGGAGAAGGAAGGCCGGGCACTGCGGGCCGAGAGCGACCATGAGCTGTTTCCGCATCGGCCGGTACAGACCTGCCACGGCATCATCGGGCCATTCGGCGAGCATCCCTCGCGCATCAATGGCCGGGTGGATTTCGCGATCTGCTTCGCCAGCCCGTTGGCCAACGCGCAGCGCGTGAACCGCCTCATCACCGATGTGATTGAGTTTGCCGTCGCCGAGTATGTGGGCGTCTACGGCGACAAGACAAAGGTGATGGACAGTACCGGCAAGCCGAAGGTCGATCATCACTATGACCTGGTGCCCGGTCCCGATGGCTTTGTCGTGCAGATACACGGCTCGACGGGACATATGGGCTCGATCCTCCAGAACGACTGCGCCATTACCAAGATGGCCAGCATCGTTCGCGCGATCCTGCGCAGTCGCGCCGCCATCGAGTCGGCCGCGGGCGCAAGGATGACGATGAATCTGCTCGGCCAGGAGTCGACCGACTCGCTGGTCATGGAGGGCGGGCAGGGATTTTTGCCCACGCACGACATGCCTCAGGTCATGCGGCGAATCACCGCCGCCGTGCATCGCGGCGCCCGCAACTACGCCCGCTTCATCGGGGCGGATGACTCGGGCATCGAGCAGGCGTTTCGCGTCAGTTTTGAGAAGCTGCACAACGCGGCATTCGCCGGCCGGCCCGATTCCCCGGAGATGCTCTGCGCCATCGATGCGGCAAAGTCAGCCGGCATCTGGCAGGATCAGCCGATTCGCGGCTGGGATGTATCATGCGACTCGCGCATCTTCGCCTGCGAGTATCCGCAGATGACAGTCCTCACCGGCGGCCCCGGCCAGCTCGTGCATGCCCACTCGGACAACGAGCAATGCCGCATCGACGACATCGCCGGCTTCGCCGACTTCCTGGCGCATTACCTAATGCGCCTGGCAGGAACAATCTCACAGATCACAGGAAAGGCATCAGTCAATGGATAAGCTGCGTCTTGGCATCATCGGTACCGGGTCGGTGGTTCGAGAGATCTACCAGTATCTCTACTTCAGCAGCGAGTACTCGCATCTGCTGTCGATCGAGGCCGCCTGCGATCCCGACCCGAAGGCACTGGCCGACTTCTGCGACAGGTACGACATCCCCGCCAGTCGCCGCTTTACCAGCTACCAGCAGATGATCCGCGACGTGGCGCTGGATGCGGTGCAGGTGAACACGCCGGATCACCTGCATGAGAAACCCACGGTATATGCGCTGGAGAGCGGGCTGGATGTACTGGTTCCCAAGCCGACGGCCGACACCGTGGGCGCTGCCCATCGCATGATCTCAGCCGCCCGCCGATCAGGGAGGTTGCTGGGGATCGACTTCCACAAGCGCGACGATCCACGCCTGAAGGAGGCGGCCGCCCGCTACCAGCAGGGACAGTATGGACAGGTGCAGTCCTCCATCTGGTACATGATCGACAAGCTGCTGGTGGCCGACCCCAACCACTCGCCGCGCTTCTTCGCTTCGCCTGATTTCGCGGAGAAGAACTCGCCAATCTCCTTCCTCACCGTGCACATGGCCGACGCCTTCTTTGGCATCGTCAATCTCCGCCCGGTTGCCGTCCGCGCCCACGGGTGGAAGCAGAAGCTGCCCAGCCTCAGCCCCATTCCCGTCAATGGTTACGACCTGTGCGACACCGAGATCACGCTGGAGAATGGCGCGGTCGCCCACATCGTCACCGGTTGGCACCTGCCCAACACCGCCCACGCCACCACCGTTCAGTCGGCCCGCATCATCTGCACCGATGGCATGATAGACCTGGGTATCGACACACCCGGCTACCACGAGCTCACCAGCGAGGGGATCGTGGAGCGCAATCCGCTGTTCCGCAATTTCGAGGCCGACGGCACCGTCACCGGCTACGGCATGAGCCGCCCCGGGCGGCTGTACCAGAAGTTCCTGGCAGATCGCAATGGCAAGCTCTCCCCCGAGCAGCGCGAGCGCATGATGAGCAGCGTCGAACTTGGTTTCTGGACCACCGTCGTACTGGAGGCGGCGGAGCGCAGCCTCGCCTGCGGCCAGCAGACAGCCAGCGGCTCCGTCCATGGCACAACCATCCAAGTGAAGGACCTGCTGCAGGAGGCACTGGGCGATTCTGCCAAGGCCTACCTGGAGGAATCGCGATAGCTTCAGTCGCGCGTGAGTTGCAGGAGCCGGATCGGCTCCCGCCGGCCGGGGATCTCCTGGTTGAAGCGGGCCATGCGCCAGCCGCGGGCGCTGATCCACGGCTCAAACTCCTCGCCGCTGGATCTGCCCGGCTCGCCGATCAGCACGGCGCCCCCGGGTGCAAGGTGCGCTTCAAAAAAGGTGTGCAGAAAGCTCCACTGGCTGCGGTCGTAGACGATGTCAGCGCCAAGGATGAAATCGAACCGTTCCTGCAGGCGGTCGATCTGCCAGTTCACCCTGCGATAGCGGCAGCGTTCGCGGTCCGGCAGGCTGTTTAACCTGGCAAACAGCAGCGCCGGCGGCTCCAGGTCGGCAAACAGCACATGAAGCCCCAGCCGGGCGGCCGACACCCCGGCCAGCCCCATTCCACAACCCACGTCGATTGCGCGAACCGCGCGCTGGGGGTTCCTTATCTGCTCGCGGGCGAACTGCGCCAGTCGCGACTCACCCGCCCCGCAGAACGCCCATTGCCGAACCAGGAAATGCGCCAGGCCGATCGAGCTGTCCCACAGCTCGGCCCAGTAGGGCAGATGCAGTTCATCCTCGCGCTTGCGCTTCCCGGTAAGTTTCTCCCGGCGATCCTCTTCCTGGGCAACCTCATCCAGCACACGGTCAGGGTCGGCCACGCGGGTAAACTCAAACGAGATCGGGCCGATCTGCATCGACTCGGTCACCACCGCATAGCGCAGCATGATCCGCCATAGTAGCTGATCGTGCAGGCGCGTCGCGTCGCGGGCATCTGCCTGTTTCACGTCGACAACCATTGCTGCGCCGAGTATGCTCTGAGTCGTCACGGAAGTTAAGCGTTGGAGCATTGGTGAAGCGTATTTTCACGGCAACTTTCGCAATCTGTCTGCTCTCCGGCTGCCGAAGCGGCCTGGAGACTGACTATCAGCCCCAAAGGCTCGGCGTAACGGCCGAGGAACGGCGCGGCTACTACGCCCCCGCTTTCAGTCGGGAGGCGGCGGCCGCCGCGGCCGCCCGGGAAAGTGGCACCAGCAACCCGCCGCCCGTGCCGCGTCGCTGATGCCCCCTGCCGCTATCGCTCCAGCGACCGTATAATCCGCCCACGATGTCTGAAGAGCTGGCCGTCATAACTGTGCACGCCGATCGCGGCGACCCCATTCGGCGTTTCATCAGCCCGACGGCACCCCTGCGCACCATCTGGCGGCACCACGAACTGCTCAGGCAGCTCGCCCGCCGCGAGATCGTCGGCCGATACCGCGGCAGTTACCTGGGCATCCTCTGGGCACTGCTCACCCCGCTGATGACGTTAGCGGTGTTCACGCTGGTCTTCGGCGCCATGGGCCGGCATGCGTGGGCAGGCTCATCGCTGGAAGGCAAGCTCATCCGCCCGGCGCTGGAATACCCCATGAACCTGTTCATGGGCATCATCATGTACAGCGTCTTTTCCGAGGTGGTGGGACGGGCCTCCACCATGATCACCACCAACCCCAACTTCGTGAAAAAGGCGGTATTCCCGCTGGAACTGCTGGGAGTGTCGGCCGTCATCGCCTCACTGGTGCATGCCGCGATGACGCTGGTCATCCAGATGCTGGTGATCTACCTCGCTGTGGGATACATCCCCTGGACGATCCTCCTCCTGCCGCTGATGTTTGTCCCGGCGGCGCTGGTGACGCTGGGCGTCTCCTGGGCGCTGGCGGCCATGGGCGTGTTCTTCCGCGACCTCGGCCAGGCGGTTGGCCCGGTGGTGCAGCTTCTTTTCTTCCTCACCCCCATCGTCTACCCGATGGCGCGCTTCGCCGAGTTTCCGCTGGTCTCAAGGACACTGACACTGCTGAACCCGTTTGTGACTATCGTTGAGAACGCCCGCCTGGTGGCGATCGAGGGGCAGATGCCTCACTGGGCCAGCCTCGGCTGGGTGACGCTGGCATCCGGCGGGATCGCCATGGCCGGCTACATTCTGTTCATGAAGGTGCGGAGGTACTTCGCCGATGCAATGTGACCCTGCCGCCACCGCCACGCAGGCGCAGCCGGCCGATGCGCCACGGCAGCAGCCGGCGCAGAAACTGCCGGAAGACTGGGTCTTGCGCATCGAGAAGCTCGGCAAGATGTACCAGCTTTTCGACAAGTCCACCGATCGGCTCAAGCAGGCGTTCTCCTTCGGCAGGAAACAGTATTACCGCGAGTTCTGGGCGCTGCGCGATCTGGATTTCACGGTGCGCAGGGGCGAAGTGCTGGGCGTCATCGGCCGAAATGGCTCGGGCAAGAGCACGCTGCTGCAGATCCTCGCGGGAGTTTTGCGACCCTCGGCCGGCTGCTACCATCGCCGCGGGCGCGTGGCCGCCCTGCTGGAGCTGGGCTCGGGATTCAACCCCGAGTTCACCGGCCGCGAGAATATCTACATGAACGGCGCGATCCTAGGCCTGCCACGCCGGCTCATCGCCGAGCGAATCAACAACATCATCGAGTTCGCCGATATCGGGCCGTTCATCGATCAGCCCGTAAAGACCTACTCCAGCGGCATGTTCGTGCGCCTGGCATTCGCCATCGCCACCAATGTCGATGCCGACATCCTCGTGGTGGATGAGGCACTGGCAGTAGGTGACGCCGCTTTCCAGTTCAAGTGCATGCACCACATCGAGAAGATGGTGGCCAGCGGTACGACCATCTTGCTGGTGACGCACGATGTGAACATGGTGCGGGCCTATTGCACACGGGCAATGTACCTCCAGGCCGGGCATATGCGCTTCATCGGCGACTGCGAGACCGCCACCGAGATGTATCTCATGGAGGTTAAGGACGCCCAGGCGCGGCAGTTCAACCAGGTGGTGCAGCGAACCGGCGACCCCAACGGCAAGGAGCGCATGCGCTTCGGCAACTCGCGCGGTTACATCCGCCGGGTGACGCTCAAGTCCGGCGACGAGGTGGCGTCCATCGTCAAGGGCGGCAGCCAGCTCACCGTGCTGATAGAGGCGCAGGTCGACCAGAGCGTGAAGCTCCCCGGCGT
>JAKORQ010000197.1 GCA_029777755.1 Planctomycetota bacterium | reverse complement strand
GTCCGAGTCAAAGCCGCTGAACGCGATGCCGTACACCGGTTGCCTCGCGTTGATCTGCCGCATGACTTCCCAGCCGCTCATGTCTGGCAGCCCGATGTCACAGATGATCAGGTCAATCTTTTCGCGCGCCGCTGTCTGCAGCGCCTGCTGCCCGGAGCGTGCCGCCATCACCGTGCAGCCCATCCGTCCCAGCAGCCTTCCCAGGGCGCGAAGCGTATCGACATTGTCATCGACCAGCATCACGATCATCCCTTCACACTTGAGCTGCGCTGGTTCATCCAGCTTTGTCTCGTGATCCTGGTCGGTCCATACCGGCAGCTCGAAGCGGAAAGTGCTTCCCTTGCCCACGCCCGGGCTTGTTCCCTGCAGCGTGCCGCCGTGCATCCGGATAATCGACTTTGCCAGGTAGAGGCCCAGTCCCAGCCCGCCGAACCGTCGGGTGATCGAGTTATCACCCTGCTCAAACGGCTCAAACAACCGCTTGCACAAGTCTGGCGACATGCCGATACCGGTGTCGCTGATCTCCATCGCGATAGTTGATCCGGCATTTGTCGTGCTGATGGTGACGCTGCCCGACTTGGGCGTGAACTTGATGGCGTTGGACAGCAGGTTGCGCAACACCTGCTGCACGCGCATGGGATCCGTCCTCACGAACGATGGATTGGCCGCCAGGTGCTGCGTGATATGGATGTTCTTGGCTGCCGCCTCGGCGCGCTGATCGAGGATTGCCTCCGCCAACGACTGATGCAGGTCGACCCGCGCCAGGCGCAGCTCCAGCTTTCCTGAAGCCAGCGATGAGCAATCCAGTAGGTCGGCGACGATGCGCGATTCCTGCAGCACGTTCTCGCGGATCATCTCCGCCAGCTCGCGATTCTCATCGCTTAGCGAGGGGTCCTGCTCCAGCACTTCCGCAGAGGTCAGGATCGCTGTCAGCGGTGTGCGCAGTTCGTGGCTCACCACCGCCAGCAGATCGTCCTTGGCGCGACTGGCCGCCTCAGCGCGGGCGCGAGCGCTCTGCTCGCGCACCAGCAGTTGGGCTCTTTCCATCTGCGCCCGGTTGCCGGCACTGAGCGCCCGGTACAGCAGGATATAGATCATGATGCCGCTGATGACGACAAACAGCGCACCCTTCAGTGTGCCGTAGAACAGGTGGCCGTCGGCGTCCGGGACAATATAGAACAACAGGCGATCCGAGAGCGCGATCCACCCGCTGGCAAACACCAGGTAGATGAGGACGGTACGCAGGGTTGCCTTCATCGCGGCTGTGTCGAGCGAGGATCTCGGCTTAAGCTTGGTCATGCAGCGGTGGTGAAATCGCAGTCCCTGTGCCCTCTTTGCCCTCTTCGGAACCGCGGCACCCATTGTAGGCTTTCCAGACCCCACAGCAGACATTGAAAATTCACATTTCAAGCGGCCTCTGGCGCACCAAACAGCAGCTCGATGTATTCGCGGTCCTCCGGGCGGAAGAACACGTAGGCGTGATCACCTGGTAGAAGTACCGTATGTCCTTTGGCGGAAAGCACATGCCTGCCGCGAACAACCAAAACCACCGATGCCCCCTCAGGAAAGTTTATCTCCGAGAGCTGGGCGCGGCAGACCGCCACAACCTCGGTGATCGGGTACGACTCGATGATCCCATCGAGCGGGGCCGGCGAGTTGATCTCCAGCACCGCCTCCGGCGTGGGCTTGACCTTGTCACCCAGCTTCAGCCAGCGCGTTACCATGCGTACCGTGGTACCGGGCACGATCGTACTGAGCACGACAATGAAGAAGACCGTGTTGAAGATCTGCTGATTCTCCGGCACTCCCGCCAGCACCGGAAAGGTCGCCAGGATGATCGGCACGGAGCCGCGCAACCCGACCCATGAAAGGTACAGCACTTCCTTCGCCGGGTACTTGAACGGCAGCAGGCAGATCACGACCGCCAGCGGACGGGCCACGAACGCCAGGAAAAGTCCCATCGCCAGGCCAACCCATACGATCGGCAGCAGTTGTGATGGATAGACCAGAAGCCCCATCATCAGGAACATGCTGACCTGGCTGAGCCACGCCAGGGCATCATGCACGCGTGCCAGCCCTGCGCGATAGGCCAGCGGGCCGTTGCCAAGCACCAGCGCGGTGGCGAAGACCGACATGAACCCGCTGCCGTAAACCACCGTTGCTGCGCCATACGAGATGAACGCCAGGGCAATGGTAAACACCGGCAGCAACCCCACGGTGGTGATGTACTGGCGCGTGATCAGCCGCCGCCCGCCAAGGGCGATCAGGACACCGACAACCCCGCCGATCGCCAGCTGCGCCGGGACCTCCACGCAGACCTTCCACCAGCTCGGCACGCCGCCGGCCACGAGGAAATCCGTCACCGTCAGCGTCAGGATCACCGCCATCGGGTCGTTGATGCAGCTCTCGACCTCCAGCGTCCTGCCTACGCGCTGTTTCAGGTTGAGCTTCCCGCCGCGCAACACTGCAAAGACGGCGGCCGCATCCGTCGATGAAACTATGCACCCCAGCAGCAGCGCCGATCCCAGCGGCAGGTCGAGCAGCCAGTAGGCTCCCAGCGCCAGCATGACCGCCGTAAGCGCCACGCCCACCGTAGCGAGGATGGCCGACGGCCAAAGCACCATCCTGAACGATGCCGTGGATGTGTTCATGCCGCCATCGAACAGGATCAACACCAGCGCCACCGTCCCCAGTCGGGCGGCGAGTCCATAGTCGTCGAAATCCAGCCGGAAGATCCCCTCAGAGCCGCCGAGCATCCCCAGGATCAGAAACAGCAGCACGATAGGTATGCCCAGCCGCTCGAATAGTCGGCTGAAGAGTACGGCCGATGCGCATAGAGCGCCGAACACCAGCAGTATCACCGCTGATGCAGTCGGTTCGGAGAGAGCAAGACAATTGACGAACATGAACTGTACCTGAAGAGATATCCGCCGCTGTGTGCAGTCTCAACAGCAAATAGCCCACCGTATCGACGGAATTGTGGCAATGCAGCGCGCTAGATTGTCGGTTTGACTACTGGGCTGTCCTCGCGAGCGGGGGCATCGGTTTTCAAACTGGCCGATTAGCTTTAGAATCGCCTTTTGGCGCTACGCAGTTTCTCCCGCAGCGCCCCTACGCAAATGAGTATGGGCAGAATCTACATGGACAATGCGGCCACAAGCTTTCCCAAGCCGCCGGCCGTATGGGAGGCGGTCAACCGCTATGCGGCCGAGATCGGGGCATCCGCCGGCCGGGGCGCGTACCGCGAGGCAATCGAGTCAGCACATGTGCTTCAAGAGTGCCGCCTGCGCCTGCAGAAACTCTTTAACGGCGAGCGGCCGGAGCATTTCATCTTCACGCTTAACTGCTCTGACGCACTGAACATAGCGATCAAGGGGCTGGTGCTGTACCAGCTCAGGAAAGGCATCAGGCCGCACTGTATCTGCACGCAGATCGACCACAATTCCGTCCTGCGCCCGTACCGTGCCATGGAAGAGCTGGGCTGGATCACCCACACCTGCGTGCCGATCGACCGCAAGACCGGCCTGGTGGACCCTGACGAGATCCGCAAGGCGATCACGCCGCAGACCAGGGTCATCGCCGTAACCCATGCCAGCAACGTCACCGGTACGCTCCAGCCGCTCCGCAAGCTCGCGGCGGTGGCGCGAGAGCATGGCATCCCGCTGGTGGTGGATGCCGCGCAGTCGGCCGGGCATGTGCCCATCGACGTGCAGGCCGATGGCATCGACTTTCTGGCGATGCCCGGCCACAAGGGTCTTCTAGGCCCGCTGGGTACGGGTGTGCTGTATGTCCGCCCGGGCATGGAGAAGATCATGCTGCCGCTGCGCGAGGGTGGCACAGGTTCGGTAAGCGAGCAGCCGGTGCAGCCGGAGTTCATGCCGGACTTCCTTGAGAGCGGCTCCCACAACGCCGTCGGCATCGCCGGGCTTTCGGAAGGGGTTAAGTGGCTGCTGGATCGCGGCATACAGTCGCTGGTGTCGCACGATCGCGAACTGATCGCGACCTTTATCGAGGGAATTTCCGTGGTCGAGATCCCCGGGCTGAGGTATTTTGGCCCGCAAGGAGTCGCTAATCGCGTCGGGGTGTTCTCGGTGCAGATCGACGGATTCACGCCGCAGCAACTGGCGTCGCTCCTTGAAGAGCGCTACGGAATCCTGACGCGCCCGGGCATCCACTGTGCTCCGCTGGTGCATGAGGCGATCGGCACACTGCCGGCCGGCGGAACTACACGCTTCAGTTTCGGTCCGTTCCTGTCGGCGGCGGATGTTAATTACGCCACCGATTGCCTGGCCGACATCGTCATCGCCCATCGCGAAGGGCGATTGGCGGCCGTCTAGCGGCTCACAGCCGTTCGAGCACAGGAAGCAGCACAATGAGCGCAACCCTTGCCGACATCGCCAGGGCCACCGGAAGCTCCATCAGCACAGTCTCCCGTGTGCTGAGCAATTCCCCGGCCGCCAACCGCATCAGCCGTGAGACGCGCATCAAGATCGCGCAGGCCGCCGAGCAGCTTGGCTATCGTCCCAATCTCCTGGCCCGCTCGTTGCGCACTCGCAAGACAAACACCGTGGCGGTGATGGTTTCCGACATCGCCAACCCCTGGTTCGGCCGCATGGCCAGCCTGATCGAGCAGAACCTGCACCGCCGGGGCTATAGCCTGATCGTCTGCAACTCCGGCGAGCAGGCGGAACTCGAGCAGGAGTATCTGCGCCTGCTCCCGCAGAAGGGGATCGACGGGCTGATAGTCGTACCGATCACCACTGACAGGGAGAAACTGTGCCATCACCTGCCCCCGGGACTTGCGCTGGTGGTGCTGGATCGACCCGTGGAAGGGGTGCCGGCCAGCGTATCTACCGACCAGCAGCAGGCCGCGACGCTGCTATGCCGCGAGCTGGAGCGGATCGGCGCCAGGCGGGTTGCCCTGGTGCGCGGCCCGGAACATGTCTCCACCCACCGCATGCGCGGCGAAGCGGTCAAGCGCCATTTCGATGTGCTGGTCGATCATGTCGGCGCGGCCCAACTGGAGACGGGACATGCCGCATGGTCGGAGATTGCCAGGACATCCCCGGACGCCATCGTCTGCACCAATAACTTCCTCGGCCAGGGGCTGATGGAGGCGATGGCGCAATCAAACTCCCGCCTGCCGATTGGCTGCTTCGACGAGATTACGGCGCTTGATCTTTTGAGCGTGCCGCTGGTTTCCTGCGTGCAGAATGTCCCGCTGATGGCCGAGCGGGCGGTGGAAATGCTGCTTTGCCAGTTGCAGGGGCGTAAGCTTCCGGCCGAGCAGAAAATATCTGCGCAGGTTGTTTCCAACAGGGAGTTTAAGGCGCTGTTTCCGCGATAGCGGCCGCGTACTTGGGCTCGTGTGGCTTATCATCCCTGCATGTTGAGCCGTGGGGTGGAAACCGAACATGCTTTGTTTACCATTGCCGCACTTTTGTAGAACTTCAGGAGAACAGACATATGGCCGGCAAACTGGTGGCAGTGGTGATGGGATCTAAGTCCGACTGGGAAGTGATGAAGAGCTGCGACGAGACGCTCACGCGCTTTGGCGTACCGCATGAGTGTCGCGTTCTCTCGGCCCATCGCACGCCCGAGGCCCTGCACAAGTGGATCAGGGAGTGCGAGCAGGATGGCGTGGAGGTGTTTATCGCGGCCGCCGGCGGCGCTGCCCACCTGGCAGGCGTGGTGGCGGCGTATACCGTGCTGCCGGTGCTGGGCGTTCCCATGGAAAGCGCCAGCCTGAAGGGCCTGGATTCGCTGCTGGCCATGGTGCAGATGCCTGGCGGAATCCCGGTTGGCACGCTGGCCATCGGCAAGCCCGGAGCAACCAACGCCGCACTGCTGGCAGTCTCGATCCTGGCCACCACGCGCCCGGAGTACAAGCAGAAGCTCCTCGACTACCGCGCCGAGCAGGAAAGGAAGATCCTGGCGGAGAAGCTGGGATAGCGGCGGATTTTCGAATTTCGATTTGCGATTTTGCGCAGAAGAGCAGCGGTGTTGGCCGCTGCTTTTCTTTTTGGGGATGTCTTGCGAGGTTCCGTTCTCACCACGAAGAAGCGAAGCGACGTAGGTAAAGACTGTGGCGCGGGCATGCGCAGGCACGCACGCCACCTGTCATTGAGCGTCCCGGCCCGGTTGGATTGCCGTGATTCAGATCACCCAAATTGGACGCACAGGCCCCTTAATCACAGGCGCAAGATTTGGTTGACAATTCCTCGGGTGAGTTGTTACCATGACTTAAGTAATCGTTTACTTGCAACACCTGTATGGCCTGGGAGCCTCCCGGGGCAGGTGAGAGGCAGGACCTGTACAAGATCACATCGAGGTCTCAGATGACGGTTCACTGGAAGGCAGGCGCCGCACCGGCGCACATCTCGGGCAATTGCTGCACATGTACGTCAAGGACAACCGCGACCAGCTTCCCTGGGGCGTGTCGCCGGCCTGGGTGTCCTGGATGCAGGCATTGGCCGAGACCATGGGCGCCGCCGGCTCAGGGCTGCCCAAGATCGCCATGTGCCCTGATGCTGAGAATCCCCACGGCATCGTCCGTCTGCACTACAGCGCCAATCCGCGCGCTTTCTCCAGCCGCGACTTCGTGAATACCTCCGATCCGCTGACCTTCTGGGATCCGGACCTTTCCACGCCGCCGGTGAAGATGAGCACCATCCGCCCGGCGGCCGAGACCGGCCTGATCTGGGATGCCCCGCTGTTCATCAACGGCAGCCACATGAGCGAGGAGTTCGAGGCCCTGCCGGTCAACCAGTTCCTCGACAACTACGCCTACAGCAACTCCTGGCAGCACTACATGATCCGCGGCCGTGATACGAACGTCGAACAGGAGCGCGTCTGGGGCGATCCCAAGACCTGCAATCGCGACATTGCCCTGGGCAAGTGGGATCTGTGGACCTGGGATGATGCCAAGATGCACGGCTTCCGCTATCGTCACCAGGGCAACACCAGCTTGAACATGCTGTTCGCTGACGGGCACGTTGAGGGGATCAGGGCAGGCGAAGTCCGCCGGCACCACACCTTCGTGTCAGTCAGGATCATGAAGTAAAGTGTTTAGCAAGGTTCTATAGACGAAACGACGAGAAAGGACGTCATCGACTAAAATAGGTTAGATGCGCAGGAGGAAGGGAGCTAATCTCGCGGATGTCGCCCGTGCGACAGGCGTGACCACGGCCACTGTAAGTCGTGTTCTGAACAACCGTTACGAAGGGTTTTCTGTTCGGCCGGAGTTGCGCGAGCGCATCCTCAAGGCCGCCAGGGAACTGAGCTATCGGCCAGACCTCATGGCCCAGTCGCTGCGCAAGGCGCAGATGGGGATCGTGGGCCTGCTCGGTACGCATCTGCCGCTGGTTATCCCCGAGTACACCCTGCGCGGGCTGGTGGCCCTGCTGGAGCAGAAGAACGTCAAGCTTACGACCTATTTCGCCGACACGCTCAAGAACTCCTATGACCTGCCGCCCTGGCGCATAGATGCGGCCGTCCTCAGCGGCACGCTCTCGCCGGATGATGTGCTGCCGGTGGAGAAATCCGGCATGCCTTACGTCAGCCTCAATGGCTTCTGCGGCGAGAACGGCATCTCCGTCGAGTTTGATGACATCGACGGCACGCGCCAGGTCATGGAGTATCTGTTCTCGCTGGGGCATGAGAGGATCGCCTACGCCAACATTGGCGGCCCGTGGGCGGCGCATCCCTCAGTCGCCCTGCGCCACCAGACGTACCTTGACTGCCTGCGCGAGCGGGGGCTTAAGCCCATGCCGTTGCATGACCGGGGGACCGAGTACCCGGCCAATGACTTCGTGAAGACCGTCTACGAGGCTGGCGCCACCGCCGTACTGGCGTACCACCATCACAATGCGGTTTACGTGATGCAGGCGGCCGGCCAACTTGGGATAAAGATCCCCGAGCAGATGAGCCTGGCGTCGTTCAACGATGAGTTCCCGTTGCACCTGCTGCATCCGATGGTTACAGCGGTCGCCATGCCGGCCGTCGAGGCGGGCGAGGTGGCAGCCAAGTATCTCGTGGAGCAGATGCAGAACGGTCGACGCGAATTCAAGCGGTTCGTGCTCAAGCAGAAGCTGGTCATCAGGGACTCAACCGTCCCGCCGCCGCGACGCACGCGCGCCGTGCGGAAGTCCACTGGGCGAAGATCGGCGGCGCAGTCCGTGACCTAAGTTTTTTATTCAGAGCAAGAAGGAAGACCATGAAATCTGGTAACCGGATAGGGAGATTCTGCGCGCTTGTCGCCATGACGATCGGTGCGATCGCCGGCGCACCGACGCCGCCGCACCGCGTCTACGGCAACTGGCACAGCGGCATGATTGGCGGCGGTGGCTACCTCCAGCAGGTGCATTTCTGCCCGACCGATGCCGATCGCCTGTACATGACCAGCGACGTGGGCGGCATCTTCCGCAGCGACGATCGTGGCAAGACCTGGCGTATGCTCCATGGCACGATGCCCCCGGGCGGCGGTGCGTACGAGGTACGCGGGCTGGTGGTAAACCCCTCCGACGCCGACCATGTGGTAGTTGCCTGCGGCTCCCCCTGGGGGGCGCACAGGGGCATTTTCGTAAGTCGCGATGGCGGCAAGACATGGAAGAACACGCTTGATGCGATGTTCCAGGGCAATGGACCGACGCGCGGCGACGGCAAGATTCTCGTTTCCAGCCCCGCGGACCCCAATCTGCTGATCGCGGCCGCCGATGAAGGAGTCTTCCGCAGCGAGGATTTCGGCGAAACCTGGACTGCGGTCGCCGGGCCGAAGAACCTGTTCCCTCCCAGCGATCTCCTGTTCGATCGCTCCAATCCAAACCGCGTCTGGCTTTGCGTGGTTGGCTGGGAGAGGGAAAAAACACGCGGGCTTTTCATCTCCGAGGATGCCGGGCGGACGTTCACTCGCCTGATCGATCGGTCCCCCAGCGAGATGCTTCAGGACCCGGTCGATCCCTCGGTTCTCTATGGCCTGATCGACTCTCGCCCTCATCGCAGCCGCGACCTGGGCAAGACCTGGCAGCCCATCGATGAGGCGCTGCCAAAGAAGGCCGGCGCCCGCGACGATGGCACCTACGCCGCGATGACCTCTACCAGCAGCGGCGACGTGATACTCGCCGGCCACGGCGGGCACTTTTATGTCCTGGATCGCTCCGCCGACACCTGGCGCAAGATCGAGCGTGGCAAGGTCGACGAGGGCGCCTGGTGGGGCAGGATGCGCCCCGGGATGTACAACCACTTCGGCAGCGCGCTGGGATACATCGCGGCCGACCCGAACGACCCGGCCCACTGGTACTTCACCGACTGGTACGCCTGCTATGAATCTCTGGACGCCGGCAAGAGCTGGACGCTCCGTATTGACGGTGTGGAGATGACGGTCATCCATACGGTCG
>JAKORQ010000196.1 GCA_029777755.1 Planctomycetota bacterium | reverse complement strand
GGATGGCCCCGGACTGGATGACGATCTCGAACAGCTTGCCCCGGTCATCGTTGAAATTGAGCAGGTCGCCGGCCAGGATGAGGTGCCCGGTGCTGGAGATCGGCAGGAATTCGGTCAGGCCTTCGACCACGCCGAGTATCAGCGCCTTCAGGAGCAGGATGATGTCCATAAGCTATTGGATGTGCAGTGCGGAAAGAGCATCCATTATAGCGGTTGTGTATCGTATGCCTTTGCGCTCCTATGACACACTCTGCCACCGAAATCCGCTCAAGCCGGCCCGTACCGGGTCGATAAGATTCGGACCGCAACGATTGATGTCACTCATCAGCCCTGCCACCCCATGGCACCCCGTCAATGCTGAAGAAAATTCCTGTGGCCCGGCTGAGACCGGGCATGTTCATCCACGAACTCTGCGGCGACTGGATGTCCCATCCCTTCTGGCGTGCTCAGTTCGTCCTCAAGGGTGAGGGCGATCTGCGCCGCATTGTTGAGGCGGGTATCCCGCACGTCTATATCGATACCACGCGAGGACTCGATGACGTGGAGGCCGTTGCTGCGGATCAGGTTAAGGCCGCTGTCGAGCAGGAGATCCTCGAAGCCTTGTCGGCGCCCCAGGAGCCGATAGTCCGCGTTTCGGTGCGTGAAGAACTGGCCCGTGCCAAACGCGTTCATGAGCAGGCCCACAAGGTGATCCGCAGCATGATGTGCGATGTGCGCCTGGGCAAGGCAGTGTCCCTTGACGATGCAGAGCCGGTGGTGGAGGCCATCACCGGTTCCGTGCTTCGCAACGGCGGTGCGCTGATGGGGCTGATCGGCATCAAGAACAAGGATGACTACACTTTTCTGCACTCTGTCAGCGTGTGTACGCTGATGATTGCTTTTGGCCGCTCCCTGGGTCTGGACGGCGAAGAGCTGCGGCAAGGGGGCATCGGCGGTTTGCTCCACGACATCGGCAAGATGAAGGTGCCCGATGAAGTGCTCAACAAGCCCGGCCGCCTCACCGACGCGGAGTTCGATCTGATCAAGCAGCATCCTGGCGATGGCCACGCGGTGCTGC
>JAKORQ010000018.1 GCA_029777755.1 Planctomycetota bacterium | reverse complement strand
GCTCGGCCTCCACGTAGATGTGGTCACCATCCTCGTGGATATCGACCGCATAAGGAGCCATCCAGCTGCTGTCGCTGTCGCGGCCGAAGAATCGGCTCAGCATCGAATCCATCTCCCGGTGCAATGCATCGAACGGATCCATGCCTCTTGCTACACGTACAGGTAGTGTCATGTGCTTGCTCCTTTCTTTTCAAAGTCTCGTGGCAAGTGCTCCTCGCCACTCACCGGTCATATATAACAAAGACCGTGCCAAAGACGGTTTGTGTTCGGTAAGCCTGCTGATTCACGGCACTTACACGCATCAGCCTGCTTGACGCATGCCGTATGATTCACTGCAATTCTGGCAGCTACCTTCAGTATGGATCCCGCTCGAGTGCCATCTTTGCTCGTGGTGATTGGCCCGACCGCCTCGGGCAAGTCCGCTGTTGCGCTTGAGCTTGCCCGGCGGGTTGGCGCGGAGATCCTGTGCGTGGACTCCATGACCGTCTATCGCGGCATGGACATCGGCACCGCCAAGCCCACACCTCAGGAGCAGCGCGAGGTCCGCCATCATCTGCTGGACATCATCGATCCCGACAGCGAGTTTACCGTTGCCCGTTTCGTGGAGATGGCGGATGCGGCGATAGCCGACGCGAAGCGGCGCGGGGTTCCCCTGGTCGCCACCGGTGGCACGCCGCTTTACTACAAGGCGCTGTTCCACGGGCTTTTCGACGGACCGCCGGCCAACTGGGAACTGCGCCAGAAGATCGCGCAGATGGGCAACGAGCAGATGCACGCCCGCCTGCGCGAGGTAGACCCGTCCGCGGCCGAGCGCATACACCTGAATGACACCAAGCGGCTCATTCGTGCGCTGGAGGTGTACGAGCTGACCGGCAGGCCAATCTCCAGCTACCAGACTGAGTGGTCCTCCGGCGAGTTGCGCCACGAGGCGACCTTCGTCGGCCTGAATTGGGAGAAGCCGCTGCTGAATCGCCGCATCAACGCGCGTGTTCTGGCCATGATCGAGCAGGGGTGGGTTGATGAGGTCCGCGGCTTGCTGGAAAGGTATCCCGTGCTCTCCCAGACTGCCTCCAAGGCAACAGGCTATGCCCAGCTCATCGACTATGTGCGGGGGAATACCAGCCTCGATCGCGCGGTAGAACAGATAAAGATTGCCACGCGCCAGCTGGCGCAGAAGCAGATGAAATGGTTTCGCCGCTTTGAGAATGTGCGGTGGCTCACCGCAGATCGCACACCTGCAGCGATTGTTGACGAGATTCTGCAGTTTGTTAGTAAGCGATTAGTCGACTGCCAGTAGGCGTGCTAGAATTCCGCCCAGGGCTAATAGGACAGGAGCATGCAATAAAAATGACTGAAAAGATTGTGATCGTCGGTTCGGGCCCCGCTGGCTGGGCGTGCGCCATCTACGCGGCGCGCGCCAACATGGCGCCCGTTGTCTATGAAGGTGCTATCAGCGAGGAGAATCGCCTCAAGGGGACACTGCCCCTCGGGCAGCTCAACCTCACCACCGAGGTGGAGAATTTCCCCGGTTTTCCCGACGGAATCCTGGGCCCTGAGCTGATGATGAACATGCGCCGGCAGGCGGAGAGGTTTGGCGCTCGCATCGTCACCGAGGATGTGCTGGAGGTGGACCTAAAGCAGCGCCCGTTCGTGCTTCGTGACTCATCCGCCAACACTGTCCAGACCCACACGCTGGTGATTGCCACTGGTGCAAGCGCCAACTACCTTGGGCTTCCCTCCGAGGGCGTGTACAAGAACCGCGGCGTCTCGGCCTGCGCGGTGTGCGATGGCGCGCTGCCGCGCTTCCGCAATCACCCGGTGATCGTGGTGGGCGGCGGCGACTCGGCGTGCGAGGAGGCCAACTACCTCACCAAGTTCGCAAGCAAGGTTTACCTCGTCCATCGCCGCGATACGCTGCGTGCCAGCCGCATCATGGCTGAGCGCACGCTCAAGAACGATCGTATCGAGCCGGTGTGGAACACCGTCGTCGAGGAGGTGCTGGGTGATGAGGTCAACGGCATGACCGGCGCCCGCGTGAAGAACCTCAAGACCGGCGAATCGCACGTGATCCAGGCCACGGGTATGTTTGTCGCCATCGGGCACACGCCCAACGTGAAGTTCCTCAATGGCCAGATCGAGACGGATGACAAGGGGTTTGTGAAGCTGCCCAAGCCGTTCCAGACTTACACGTCGGTGGAGGGCGTGTTCGCGGCCGGCGACGTAGCCGACCCGATCTACAAGCAGGCGATCACGGCTGCCGGGATGGGCTGCAAAGCCGCCCTCGACGCCGAGCGCTACCTGGCCGAGAAGGGCATCCACTAGGATCGCCTTGCCCCAGGCAGAATATGGCATGGCAGAGCAGCGCTTCAGGTTCACACGCGAGCAACGCCTGCGGACGCGGGCGGAGTTTGACGCGGTGTTCAACCGGAGGCAGCGGATCTCGGCAGGGCCACTGCTGGCGTTTGTCGCAACCAACGAGCTGAACCGTACCCGCCTGGGCATCAGCATGTCCAGGCGGGTTGGCGTCGCCGCCCGACGCAACCGCATCAAGCGAATGCTGCGTGAGGCATTCCGCCTTGAGCAGCATGGGCTGCCGCAGGGCTGGGATATCGTTATTGTGCCCCGGCCACACGAGCCGATGCCGCTGGAGCGCTATCGTGAGCTGCTGATGAAGATCGCCTCACATATCACCAGCGAACGCCAATGATCGCGCGACTATTCATCTTCGCCGTCCTGCTCTACCGCGCCACGCTGCGCCAGTTCCTTGGCGGCCAATGCCGCTATCAGCCCTCCTGCAGCCAGTACGCCATCGATGCCATCAACAAGTATGGCCCATGGTCAGGTGGATGGCGCGCCATCAAGCGCATCCTGCGCTGCCATCCCTGGGGCGGCAGCGGTTACGACCCGGCCTAGAGCAATCCGCGCCACTTGCAAGGAGCTGCTCTAGATCGCAGCATCTTCAGCGACCAGCAGCAGCTTTCGCTTTGCAGTAAAATCTCTCATGCGGCTCTTCAACATCGCCTTGAGCTGGTCCTGTGGTTTCTGCGCGACAAGCGCGCTCAAGAGCTTCACCAGGCATTCCCAGTCACCCATATGAATGTACTCGGCCGCCAGTTGCTTCTTGCCAGGCACCATATTGTGGTAGTTCCCCAGCGGCAGGCACACGGCCGCGGATCGATAGCCGTGAAGCAATAGCGCCGTTGCTTCGCACACGCCGCCGGGCATCAGGGCACGCTGGAACAGGAAATCATCGTCCTCTTTCGCCAGCGTCTGGGCGGTCTCGGTGATCTGGTGAGTCATCTCCGAATCGAAAATGCTGGCGCGATCTCCCACGCGGATCACCACGCCTT
>JAKORQ010000195.1 GCA_029777755.1 Planctomycetota bacterium | reverse complement strand
GGTTAACCAGACGGCCGCCTATAAAGACAAAGTAGCGGCCGCGAACGAGCAACTTCAACGCGAGACCAAAGCTCGCATGGACGCCGCCAACGAAGCTCAGGCAGCCAAGCAAGCCCACCAGGAAGCGATCAAAAGCTTCACTCAGCGGATCGAAACCCTCCAGACAGAACTCAAGAACCGCGAGCAGGAAATTTCCAAGCGAGAAGTGCAGATCGCTGATCTCTCCGCTCAGGTGAAGCAGCAGCTCATCTCCCTGACCTCCGCCGGCGAAGCCCTC
Source organism: Planctomycetota bacterium (assembly GCA_029777755.1). GTDB lineage: Bacteria > Planctomycetota > Phycisphaerae > Tepidisphaerales > Tepidisphaeraceae > CAIQIQ01. Next base: position 6,727 of record JAKORQ010000195.1, on the reverse strand, counting down.
AAGGCTTCCGAGGCCCAGAAGCAGCTCCAGTCCCAGCAGCTTGATGAGCTGCGGGCCATGCTGGACAAGTTGGTCAAGGAGCGTGCCGATCTGAGCATGGCTCTTTCCGATGCCACCAACCGCCTGGATGTCATCACCCGCGAGTGGCAGTTCATGAAGGAGCAGCTCACCGAGGCTCAGGGCAACATTGATCGCCTCACCGGCCAGATCCGCGATCTGGGTGGCAGCCCGGCCGCTACCGGCCAGGCCACCGGCCTGCGTCAGGGCGCTCCGCCGATCAACGGCGTAGTTCGTGACGTCCGCATGCTGGACGACAACCGCCTGTGGGCCAGCATCTCGGTTGGCTCGGCCGACGCCGTGCAGAAGGGCATGGAGTTCAAGGTCATCGATCGTCAGTCGGGAACCTTCCTCGGCGTTATCACCATCCAGAGCGTTCAGCCGAACGAAGCGGTCGGCGTGCTGACCGGCCCCAAGGTTGAAGATGTGAAGCCCGGCTCGGAAGTCCGTACGCAGCTCTAAAATCGAGCTAGAGGAGTTCGACAATGACACGCATTCCCGGTAACGCCCCGATCCAGGTTCGCCCGCAGAACGACATGCTGACCGCCATGCTTGCGGCCGCCTGCGTGGCGGTGCTGATCGCTCTGATCGTGCTGGTGGTTCGCTCCTACAGCGTCTTCGAAGGCGGCCTGTTCGGCCAGCTCGGAAGCTAGGAACAATCGGAACAATCAACAGACGCTGCCCGGGGAAAGCCCGGGCAGTTCTGTTTTTGGTGCTGGCAGGGGAGAGGCACGCTTCCAGATTCAACACAAAGACACTAAGGCTCGAAGGCGCTAAGGATTTCGGGCAGGGCGCTCGTGACGCATGCCAGCGTCACCACGACGCAACGACGGAGAACGATGAATACCAGGTGGAGCGGCTTGTCCCAAACCGCGGGACGTCGAAGCGGGGCAGGATTGCCCGACTGCGAGTACTCAATTCGGTATCGGGAGCATGGTACTCAACAAGAGACCTCGAGAACGCTTGCGTCGAGGATCGATCAATTCACCACGAAAGAACGAAGCACCGAAGTAGAAGCAAGAGAAGCAGTTTACGACCTATCGAAAGTCACTCGTTCGCCTTCGTTGCTTCGTGGTAAAACCGGAGACTCAACTGACGTCCACAACTCCCATCTCCACCGACGATCCCCTTACCTCCCTCGCGCGAGCGCTCTGCTCCACTGTCCTCCGTGCCTCTGTGTGGTTAAAACAGAATCGCAAAGCGGCAATCGCAAAACGCATAAAAAAGGGACCTTCTCAGGTCCCTTTCTCTGCCTTCTTGTGGCGATTTCTACTTGCTCTCTTCGCCTTCCGGCGGGGCCATGTCGCTTTGCCTGCCGCCGGGAATCTGCAGGCCTTCCGGGGCCCGCTCGAGCACCTGGTCGGCGCAGCCGTAGGCGACCGCCTCATCCGCGAAGAGCCACTTGTTGCGGTCGAAGTCCCGGTGGATAGTCTCCGGGGTCTTGCCGGTGTACTCCGACATCATCTTGTAGAGCCGGTCGCGCAGGCGAAGGATGTGCTGCGCCTCGATCCCCAGGTCGGTGGCCGGACCCTGCAGCACACCGCCGATCAGCGGCTGGTGCAGCATCACCTGCGAGTTAGGCAGGACGTAGCGCTTGCCCTTGGTGCCGGCGGCCAGCAGGCACGCGCCCATGCTGGCGGCCAGGCCGATGCAGGTGGTGGCAACGTCGCAGCGCAGGTACTTCATCGTGTCGATGATCCCCAGGCCGGCCGAGATCGAGCCGCCCGGCGAGTTAATGTAGAGCTGAATGTCGCTCTTGGGATCATCGTTCGCCAGGAACAGGAGCTGGGCGATGATGGTGTTGGCCATCTCGTCGGTTATCGGCCCGCCGGCGATCACGATACGGTCCTTGAGCAGGCGAGAGTAAATGTCATACGCGCGCTCGCCTCGGCCGCTCTTTTCAACAACGATCGGGATCAGTTGATTTGCGTAGCTCATTTCTTCTCGCTCTTGGGGGCTTCCTCGTTCAGCACTTCATCCACCAAACCATACTTCACGGCCTCATGCGCCGTGAAGAAGCGATCGCGCTCGGAGTCTTCCTTGACGCGCTCAACCGGCTGTCCCGTGCACCGGGCCATGATGTTGATGAGCGTCTCCTTGGTCTTGAGGATCTCCTCGGCCTGGATCTCGATGTCGGCCGCCTGTCCGTACACGCCGCCGTAGGGCTGGTGAATCATGACCTTGGCATTGGGGAGGATGAACCGTTTGCCCTTGGTGCCGGCCATCAGCAGGATCGCGCCGCCTGACGCGCATTCGCCGATGCAGAACGTGGCCACGTCGCAGTTGATGAAGTTCATCACGTCATACACGGCCAGAGTATCGGTCACCGACCCGCCGGGCGAGTTGATGTACAGGTTGATGTCCTTGCGCGCGTCGAGATTCACCAGGTAAAGCATCTGCATGTAGACGCGGGCGGCGGATACATGGTTGATCTCGCCGACGAGGAAGATGACGCGGTTTTCCAGCAGCAGCTCTTCCAGCGTCATCTCGCGATAGCGGTTATACGGCCCGCCCTGTCCCGGCCCGATCGGGCCAGGAGACATCATCGGGAATGCGGCAGGTGATCGTCCGGCCAGATGCGCGGCAGCTCGCTCTACCGCCCGTGGATCTACGTTCTTGAAGTTCATATCGTGCATTTAATTGCCTCTGCCACGTAAAACAGGACACTCCTCGCCAATCTCAGCGATACTAGCCGTGCGACATTACCAAATCTATAGCCGTTACCAAGTTGCCGCAAACTTCACTGCTCCAAATACTTAGCGAATCGCCGCATCCTCCGACAGGCACCTGAGCAGCTCGTCGATGTTGTCAGTGGTGTTGTAAAAGTGCGGCGAGCAGCGAAGCCGCCCGGCACGCGTGGCCAGCTCGATGCGCCTCTCACGCTGCAATCTCTTTGCCACGGCCGCAATGTCCAGTCCCTCGCGGCCGAAGCTGACGATACCACTGGCCTCCTGCCCGGAGCGCGGCGACGCCACCGTGAACCCAAGCTCGCGCAGGCCATCGATCAGCCGATCCGTCAGCATCCGCACCCGCTGCCAGATATTGTCAATGCCGATCGATGCGATCATCTCCAGCGACGCCTTTAACCCCAGCAGCCCCGGGACATTGAGCGAGCCGCACTCAAACCTGGCCGCGTCCGGGCGCAGCGTGTAGTCGATCTTGTCGAAGTCCAGGGCGTTGGCGACGTTCATCCATCCCACCAGTACGGGATGAACCTTCTCGATCAATTCCCGGCGGCAGTAGAAGATGCCCGCACCCTCGGGGGCGATCATCCATTTGTGCCCGTCGGCCGAGAGGAAGTCGATGTTCATTTCCCGGACGTTCACCGGCAGCACGCCCAGCGACTGAATGGCATCCACGCACAGCAGAATGTCGCGTTCGCGGCAGAATCGGCCGATGGTAACCAGGTCATGTCGCTGGCCGCTGCCGAACTCCACATGCGACAAAGTGATCATGCGCGTGCGGGGATGCTCGGCCGCCTTGATAATCTGCTCCTGTGGAACCCGGCGGGCGCCATCCGGTCCAACCACTTCCTGTACGCGAACAAACTCGATGCCGCGCCGCTTCGCCAGGTCCATCCACGGGTAGACGTTGGCGGGATACTCCACCGCTGTGGAGATGACGCGATCACCATCGCGCCAATCCAGCCCGTTGGCGACCGTGGCCAGCCCCTCCGAGGTGTTCTTGATGAAGGCGATCTCCTGCCTGTCGGCGCCGATGAAGGAGGCCGCCAGCTTGCGCAACTCCTCGATCTGGCGATACCAGCCGGAGTCGATATAGGCATGTTCGGAGGCATGGACGGCGAAGCTCTTCACCGCCTCGGCGGCGCAGTGGGGGATGGGCGCGACCGCAGCGTGATTCAGGAAGTTCCAGTTCTTCAGGATGGGAAACTCATCCCGGTTGCCGATGTAGTGTTGCAGATCCATCACAGCAGATCATACGTAGCCAATGACAAGCAGCCACGCCAAAGTTGGCGTGGCTGCCTTGCTGGGATGCGAAAATACCAGAGATCAGTCGCGGCGCCGGCCAAGGAGCAGGCCCGCCAGGCCGATGACTACCAGCGACCCGGGCTCGGGGACGATCGTCAGGTCGAAGTTGTCAAAGCCAATCACCCACCAGTCAGCATTGGCGTTCGGGGCGCCGGTACGGACGGCGACATGGGTGACGCCATCGGGCACCACGGCCGACATCGTGTAGGTGTTGAACGTGCCGGGGACATAGCCGCCCCAGTTCAGGTTCGCCAACTCGCCGCTGGCAACGGAGGCAACAGGGGTGTAGGCGGGAATGAACACCGGGGGATTGCCGTCGACGTACCAGTCGTTCTCATCGTAGAAGTCGATGTAGACGCGGGGGGAATCCCAAACCTGCTCAAACGCCGCGTACATGAAGGAGAGCGTAACCGTCTGGCCAGGCTGAACGGGGACGCGCATGCCCGACAGCGTCTGGATCTTCGTGCGATAGAGCTTGACGTACTTATCCCCGTCGGCGTTGGAGCTCTGGACGAGCTCATAGCCCGGGTAGCTGTTCCTGAGGATGCTCACGTGCCATCCCGAGTAAGACCAGCCGTGATCACCACCCTTATCGCCGGCCCAGTTCCTGTTACCAAAGGCATCGTTGTTCTCGAAGCTCTGGTTGTACAGTACGCCGGCGCTCGCAGTGGTTCCGATGGCCAGGGCGGCGGCCATGGCCAGCGTGTGCATTGCTCGCATGATGAAATGCCTCCTGAAATGTAACTGGCTTTCCCGCGCCCATCGCGCGGTAGAAAACGTTTACTATTGTATCTTGTGCCACTGCGTTGACAAGAGAAATCGTTTACTTGCCGCGAATCTACAATCGCACAAACAGCATGTTCTTTCGCAGCTCTATCAGGTCGATCGCGTCCACCCGTCCCGAACCATCCCAGTCAAACATGATCACCACTGGGTCCGACGGATCAATCGCCCGGTTCATCACCGTGCGGAACAGCTCAAAGTCGATGGCATCCACATCCCGGTCGCCATCGCTGTCGCCGAACAGGCGGTGGAAGCTGAAGATGTTCTCGCCGGCGAGCCGGAGATTTTCCCTGCCCACTATCGCTCCGGCATCGAGCGACAGTTGGTAGTGTGCATCGCCCAGCGATTTGCCGCTGGCGAAAGTGAGGCGATAGGTCCGGCCATCGCCGTGGACATCCGTCAGGACAAAGTCATTGGCGCCGCTGGGGGTTGAGTTAAGCGTGAGCATCTGCTGCGTGAGGGACACCTGGCCGGTGAAGGTCACTGTCAGCTCCCGGACCACTGAACGCTGCGCGCTGCCATCGTTGACCACGAAGGATGCCACCTCGGGAGGCGCTATCAGCTCGGTATTTCTGAATGTCGCCAGCGCTGCCCTATTGGTGTTGTGAGAGGTAAGGGCGAGGCCCGCCAGGTAGGACTGGCCGATGGCCGCGTTGGTGACGGAACCAATCGGGATCCACTGGTTGTTGGCCGGGTGATCCGTGGTAAGGGCGTAGTACGCCGTAAACTGATCTCCCGATCGCACCAGCTTCAGCCAGGCAGGCGCAATGGTGTAGGCCGACCCGGCCACGAATGCTTCCCCGCCAACAGCGCTGCGCACCTGGAAGCTGATGCCGTTGGCCGGCGTCCGGAATGTCCCGACGAACGGCGAATTGGCGTTCGTCGATGCCCGGAACATCACCCCGGCCTTGGCCCAGTCGTCAGTGTCTGCCAGGCTGGTTACCTGTGAGATTAGCACCCGGTCGCCGCTGGCGGTGGTGTAGGAATAGTTGAAGGCGTCGGCCGTTCCCCAGATGTCATTTCCGCTTCCGGAGGCAAACAGCGCTGATCCCGAATGCCCGCCATTGCCGGGGATAGGGACGTTGCCGATGTCCCGATTCGTCCAACCGCTCGGCAGCCCCTTGCTGGTGGAGATGCTGACACCCTGGAAGATGGCAGAGCCGCCGGGCATGCCTGCCCCGAGCGAGCTTACCGCCAGGCCCACCTGCAGGCGATATCCCAGCGCGACATCATCGACGGCTCCCAGGAATGTCCATCCCTGTGGCGAGAAGGAATCGGCGTACAACGCTTCGATCCTCGTGCCAATCCGCTGCAGCTTCAGCACCGTGCCGGCCGGCAAGGGAATGCCGGCAACACGAGCGACTTTCGCGCCCGCGTACCGCCGGGTCACAAGCTCCAGCCCGCTGAGCGGCGAATACATCAGGGCGACGAATGGCGCATCTGCGGCAGTGCCGTCACGGAACATCAGCCCCGCATATGCATCCCCGGTAAGCACGTTGGCGACTATGCCCTGGTCGTCGGCCACTTCCTGGGCAACGAAACGGAACTGGTCGGAGTCTTCAGTAAGTCCTGTTCCTCCCCCGTGTATGAGAAACCCTGTTCCGTCGAACGCGCAATAGTCGCCGGAAGGTGCCTGACCGATGTCGTTGACCTGCCAGCCATCCGGCAACCAGCGCGGAGCGACCGTCACATTGGTGAAAGTCGCCATGGCCAGGGATCTGGGAGTCTGCGACGTGACCGCCAGGCCGGCCAGGTACCTGCTCGTAAGCAGGCCGGATGCGGATGTGCTGCCCAGGAGCGTCCAGTCGCTTTCGGAGGGTGTGCCAGGCGTGGTGGCGTAGTAGGCGTCGATGCCGGATTGGTGTCGTCGCAGCATCAACCATACGTTATGCGATGCG
>JAKORQ010000194.1 GCA_029777755.1 Planctomycetota bacterium | reverse complement strand
GAACCCCTCCCCATCCTTCACGGGAACCATGGCCGGCTCGGGGCGAATGTCGAACTTCACGCCATCGCGGCTGGAGGCATACCCCAGGACCATCGGCGAATCCTTACCCCGCCCGGTGAAGAGCATGTGGAACGTCTCGCCGTCGTACCACACACCGGGGTTCATGGTCATCTCCGACATCCAGGGCAGGTCGGGATTGGGCTTGATGATCGGGTTATCCGGATGGCGAGTGATCTTCAGCATGTAAACCTCAATTGAAACCACAGATGGCGGCGGCCGGCTTCTACGTCCGCCTGTCGGGCACATGTTAACGACTAAATCGCGGAAATCACGCCAATAAAGCGCTTTTCTACGTGATTTTGTGACGGCGACACCACTGGTCATGGAGCAACTGAGCAATCGCCCGATGCCGGTCAATGTGGATGCAACTCGGGGCGGACCTCTGCCGATGCGAAGTCCGGCGGGCGCTGGACCGCCCGCTCCAGTTCAGGTGGAACCGCTCAAGAAAAACCAGCCATCCCGGGCATGGGGATGGCTGGCGATAGAGTCTGGATTGTGTTGGCCGCGATTACTGCGGCTGGCGCGCTTCCTGCGGGGTGGGCGAGGTTGCGGCGGGGGTTTGCTCCTCCTGCGATTCGCCGGTCGACGGGCCGCTGGCGGGCGCCTGGGCCGGGCCTTCGTCGGTCTGGATGGCCTGTAGTTCGGATGCCGTCCAGGGGGTTGTTCGTCCGCGGGTGGCCTCGCGTGTTGCCGCCACCTCCTCAGGCGTCACCGGCGAGGCATCGTTACCCCATTCGGCGTTGGTGCGGACATAGCTGATGATCGCCGCAACCTGCTTGTCGTTGAGCTTCGCACCCAGCCCGGGCATGGCGCTGTTGTAGCGCTGGCCGGCGACCTCGATCGGCCCTTCCAGGCCCTGGAGAACGATTCGCTTCATCCAGGCGGGGTTGCCCAACACCCACTCGGAACGGTTAAGCGTGGGATACTGGCCGGGCAGGCCCTGGCCATTGGCCTGATGGCAGGAGACGCAATTGCCGGCGAACAGGCGCTTTCCGAGGGCGATGGGATCCTCCTCGACCGGCGCGGCCGCCGGGCCGGTTCCCGTGCCGGAGTATTCGTCCAGCTCGAGCCACCGCCAGCCGCCGTTGAATGTGCCGACATACCAGCCGCCCCAGGCGAGGAAAGCGCCGAAGATGGCCAGCAGCCACAGGGGCACCGGTTCGTAACCGTCGGTGGGGTCTGCCGTCGTATCGTGTCCGATCAACATCCCGTGCTGCTTGATCGGCTTGGGCTCATCATGTTCGTTGATGCCGGGAGTTTCCGGGGCATTCTCCGCCATTACTTAATCCTCCCGTAGTTCTCGGCCGGCGGCACGTCGTAGGTCCTGTCCAGGCTGAGAAGATAGGCAACCAGGTTCTTTGCATCCTCAGTCGGCACAATCTCGTAGCCATCCTCCACGTAAGGCTCAACCGCCTTCACGCCGGGGATCTGGGCGAGGGTTTCGCGATCGGCCGGGTCGAACTGCCCGACCCATTTCCCGTCGCGCTTCTCCACCGGGACGAAGCCGGCGTTGGTCAGTTCCTCCAGCACCTTCTGTTCATCCTGCTCGATGGTGACGAAGACATAGTTGAACACCAGTGCATCCGGCGAAGGCACGGAGCCGATCTTCTTCTTCGTGTAGAGGAAGCGGAACGGCGCCATCACCGAACCGGGGGTGATGAGCTGCGGATCGTACAGGTGCGTGTGCTGCCAGTTCTGGTTTGGCTGACGGGCGCCGATATTTATCAGGTCCGGGCCGGTACGCATGGTTCCCAGCAGCACCGGGTAGTCATAGATGTAGTCCTGCGGATGGCTGCGGCGCGATCCCCATCCGCGCAGCTGGTCATTGTTGAACTTTCCGCCGCGAATCTGCTGCGTGTGGCAATATACGCAGCCTTCGCGCTGATAGACGATTCGGCCCAGCTGCTCCTGCCCGTTGTATGGGCGGGGATTGGAGACAGTGGCGCCTTCCTGCACGGTGGCCTGGACCTGGTTCAGGGTGATGGTTGGCATGTACACCATACCGATCCATGCCCCGGCGAAGGTGAGGAATACTCCCAGAAAAAGTAATGGTCCGTAATTCATTCGTCAGCTCTCCGCGGAATATCAGGCGTCACTCCTCTGCGGGAAGAGCAGTGTTCCCGTCCGCTTAACCCCACCGCCGAAGATGTTCCAGAACACGAGGATGAACAGGGCAATGTGCGAGATGAACAGCATCGTGCCCGACACGGAGCGCGCCCACATGTAGGGGATGATCTCCCGCACGACCGTCATGAACGGCACAGGATTCTCCTGGGCATCCTGCATTCCCGCGAACCAGCGCTTCAGGCCCTCAAGGAAGCCGTAGTCGTCGATCAGTTTGCCGACCGGCTCGGCCGCGTGGTTCCACTCAAACCCCTGCACGGCGCCGCCCACGGTGAGGGCGAGGAACATGAGGGTGATGCCAAGGGCCGCCGCCCAGAACTGCACGTTGATCAGCCGACGGGAGAGGAACTCCCGCCCGGTGAGTCGCGGCAGGATGTAGTAGATCGCGCCGAACATCACCATGGTGTAGAAGGCGTACAGGCCCAGGTGGGCGTGGGCGATGGTATGGTGCGTGAAGTGGAACGGCTCATTGAGCACACGCACCGACATCATCGAGCCCTGGAAGCTCACCAGCGTGTACGACACAGCGCCGAACACCACGAAGCGCAGCACCGGCGATTTTCGCAGCATGTCCAGGTGCTGGTACGCGGTGAGGTGATGGTTGATGGCGGTCGAGATGACCGGGATGAACATCATCACTGACGCGACGATCGAGAGTGTGATCAGCCACGCGGGAACAGGCCCGCCGACCAGGTGGTGTCCGCCGGCCCAGTTGTAGAACAGTGCCAGCGACCAGAATCCGAGGATCGACAGGTAATAGCTGTGCACCGGCCGGCCGATGACCTTGGGCAGCAGATAGTAGATCGCCGCCAGGCCCATGGGTGTGAGCAGCACGCCCAGCACGTTGTGGCCGAACCACCAGTGGACGGTTTCCTGCGGGACGCCCTGCACGGCCCAGGGGGAGTTTTCCAGGATCTGCACGGTCGAGTAGATCCAGGGGAACCAGAAGAACGCGCCGAAGATGTACCAGATCGACACGTACACGTGCCCGGCCTTGCGGCGGGTGAAGGTGGTGATGCCCCAGATCGCGCACAGCGCGAATGCCGCGAACAGCAGGAACGTCGCGTAATGCGGGAACTCAAGATACTCAATCGAGTTGGACTGGCCGCTGAGGATCCCGTACAGGCCGGCCGCCACGCCGATGTCCCAGAGGATGCCGGCGATCACCAGCATCTGCGGGAAGATCAGCGGCGTGCGGCAAAGGCGACACATGGTCCAGATACTTACGCCCAGGCCGATTAGCGCCGCCCATCCGAAGATCACCACGGTCAGGTGAGCCGGGCGCACGCGCCCGAAGGTCAGCCAGCTCCACTCGGCGAGGAACTCCGGTGAATGCAGCTTGATGGAGGCCAGCAGTCCAAACAGCGTGCCGACCATCAGCCAGCCCACGGCGCTGCCGATGAACAGCGTGACCGGGGCCCTGCATGAGGCGTCGATCTGTTGCCGTTCGGAGACGAGCTGCTCCTGGTCCTGACTGGCGCGCATGCTCGCGGGATCGAGCATATCGCCGGCTCGTTCTGCTTCTACGGTGGGGGTGCTCATCTCATCTTCCTGTCTTTATCCTGTTTTGCCCGATTGATATTTGCGGAAGGCATTGCCCGCTCGCCGGGATATGCGTCAGTGCGGAACCCGATCGGTTCCTCATCGTCGAAGATCGAACGTGCGCCGCGTTCGAAGTTGGCGAACTGCCCGGTCTTGATTGCCCAGTAGAGCCCGTATATCGCGGAGATACTCAGGCCCGCGAGAAGGCCAAAGATGAATATGTATGCGGTTAACGTCATTGCTGGCCTTCACCTTCCGCGGGTGCTGCCGCCGGCTGAGGACCGTTCCAGCCCTCCTGCACCAGCTTTTGCATAGCCACGTCTATCGGCAGCCGCACGACGCCCTTTGACTGATCCATCCAACCATAGGTCGTCAACATCTTCTGATCATCCGCGTGGACCTGGGAAAGCAGGTCGTAGCGCTCCTGGTCGGTTAACCCGCCGGCGACGCTGGGCTTAACCAGCCCCACGCTCAGCAGGTACACCAGCATCGCGAAGACCACACCGACGCCCAGCAGCGTGCCGACCACTCCCAGCGTTGTCTTCCATGCGCTTTTCAGCGGAGTCAGATCATGTGCCTCGTTGGCGCTCATTGCTTAAGGTCCTTTTCACTCAACTTCCGCGTGCTCGATCTCCTCGACGTGCTCGCCGGAAAGCGCCTCAACCAGGCGCGGATCCATGACCGGCAGCAGGGCCTGCTTTCGCAGGGCGCTGATGAACATCATGCCGCACCCGCCGACGATCGCCGCCAGCACCGCCAGGTCCATCCAGACGTACTGCAGCGGCGGACCGGCCGGCGACTTCTCCGGCATCACCATCCAGTACTGGTCCACCCAGTGGAAGAACAGCAGCAGCACGCACATGGGCGCCAGCACGCGCGGGTTGCGCTTGGCGATCGCGCTCATGAGGATCAGGAACGGCGCGAGGAACCGCCCGATGGGCATCAGGATGCTGATGAACCACCAGGTGCTGCCCTCCTCAGCGACGCCCGTCCAGCGCTTCAGGTAGTAGACCGTCTCCTCGGGGATATTGCCGTACCAGATGAGGAAGTACTGCGAGAAGGCGATGTAGGCCCAGAACACGCTGAAGGCGAAAACCAGCTTGCCCAGGTCGTGAATCTGGTCGGACCCGATGTACTGCTTGAGCGGGCCCTTCCGCAGCTTCAGGGAAACCAGCGTGATCACGCACAGCCCGCCGACCACGCCGCCGCTCCAGACATAGACCCCGAAGACGGTGCTGAACCAATGATGATCCAGCGCCATCAGCAGGTCAAAGGCGCAGAAGGTGACGGTCAGGCCGTAGAGCATGATGCCGCCGGCGCTCCAGCGGCGATTGGAGATCGTCCAGTGAGCGGCGCCGTCGCGATCCTGCCCGATGGAGTTTTTCCGCAAGCGATTGGCCAGCAGCAGCCAGGCGATGGCATAGACCACCAGGCGAATCGCTAGGAATGTCTTGTCCAGCCACCAGCCCTTCTTGTGCAGCAGATGGTCCTCGGCCGGGTCAGCGTACATCCAGTGATGGAGCTGATTGCCGTACATGCCGATGACGATCGGGATGGCGGCCAGCAGGATCACCGGCATGGCGGCCAGTATCTGCTCCGACGGGCGACGGATGACCGTGCTCCAGCCCGCATCAACCAGGTGATGCAGGAGGACGAAGAACAGCACGCCCATCATGGTCGTCCAGCAGAACGACCAGCTTGACAGCGCTGAGTGATAGAACTGCTTGGGATACATCGGCCAGGCGACGGCAATGCCCACCAGGCCAACCAGCAGCAGCGCCATGCAGATGGTGCGTCCACGCTCCCACAGGTTCGCCGGCGGCTGAAGCGCCGCTGGATCTAGGTGCTCAAAATGGCGGTCTGTATGTACCATTGTCTATAGAGTTCCGCTGGGTTGGGTGGTGGCTAACTCACTGCGTCGATTCTCAGGAACATCCTCGATGCTTCCCGACCCGGCCCGCTGTAGCGCACGGACATACGCGACGATGGCCCAGCGGTCGGCCGGACGGATGCTCGGGCCATACGGCCCCATCAGCCCCTTACCCTCAGTAATCACCTGGTAGATGTAACCATCGGGCGCCTGGCGCAGGCGATCGCCATGGTAGTTCGCCGGGGGCGCCTGCCCGTACTGCACGGTGATGCCGTTGCCATTGCCGAATCCGCCATGACAGACGGAGCAGTAGGTGGTGTAAAGCCTCTGCCCGCGCTCCAGCAGTTCCATGGTCACCTCCACCGGCATGCGCTGGAGCTGGAACTGGGCGGCATCATCGACCAGCAGCGACTTGTCGGGAGCGCTGACCTCCCGGCCAAAGGGAACCGTGCCGGCCGGGGGCAGGCGCATCTGCCTGCCGTCGGGGAAGAAGTTGCTGCCGGCCTGGTTCTTGTACTTGGGCTGGTCGTCCATGTCGTCAAAGATGACGATGGGTGGCTTGCGCGAGATGCTGCCGCGCACGCCCATGAACACGACCGTCACCAGGCTCAGCACCGCGAGGATGATCAGGACATACTTGAACATTGTGCGATCAATCCTCCAGTTCCACCACGGAGACAGCGCCCAGCGACTGGAGAAACTCCCTCGTCTGTACCGGGTCGAACTTATCGTCGGAAGCCTCTATCGCCACGTAAAAGCGATCGTCGCTGGCGCGGGCAAACACATCATGTTTCAATGTCGGGTGATACCACTGAGGCAGGCCGTTGAGGGCGAACATGCCCAGCACCGCGCTGAATGCAGCGAACAGCACCGACAGCTCAAACCCCACCACCAGGAATGCCTGCCAGGAGTAGTAGGGCTTGCCCTGGTGAATCAGCGGGTACTCCCAGTTGACGTAGTACTGAAGTCCCATCGCCACCAGGAACCCGGTGAGCGCCCCCCCGGAGACGATCCAGCCGAGCTTCGATCGGCCAAGCCCCATGGCCGGGTCCATGCCATGTATGGGGTAAGGCGTATGCACATCCCAGCGCTTGTACCCGGCGTCGCGCGTCTCGCGGGCAGCGCGCAGGATCGCGCCGGGCGAATCAAACTCCGCCAGCAGACCCCAGGTTTTCCTAGCCTCAGACATCAGTCAACCTCGATAGCAGCATTGCAAAGCACAGATCGCGGATCCTCGACCGCCAGACTGCGATTGCCAGATTGAACCGCAGACCCGATCGCTACCTTTCACTTGCCAGTTGCTCGTCGCTCCTCCGTGTACCTGTGCAACAACCTCTTAAGTCTTCAAGTGCCTGCGCCGCCGATCAGCTTTCCTTTCGATCATGCACATCCAGCGGCTGGTCGGCGTTCATCAGGCTGTGGCCCTGCATGGTTCCCTTCACTTCGCTGATCGAGATCATCGGGAGGAAGCGGATGAACAGGAGGAACAGGTGCAGGAACAGCGCGATCGAGCCCACAAACGTGAAGATGTCCACCCAGCTGGGGACGAAGTAGCCCCAGCTTGAGGGCAGGAAGTCGCGGTGCAGGCTCGTCACGATGATCACGAAGCGCTCGAACCACATGCCGATGTTCACGAATATGCACAGCACGAACACGGCCCAGGGGGTCCTGCGGAACCACTTGAACCAGAACAGCTGCGGCGTGATCACGTTGCAGGTGACCATGGTCCAGTATGCCCAGGCATACGGGCCACCGGCACGATTCGCGAACACGAAGCTTTCAAAGGGGTTGCCCGAATACCAGGCGATGAAGAACTCCATCCCGTACGCGTAGCCGACCATGCAGCCGGTCGCCAGGATGACCTTGGTCATGTTGTCGATGTGCTTGAGCGTGATCAGGTTGCCCAGGCCGAACATCTGGCGGACAGGGATCAGCAGCGTCAGCACCATCGCGAAGCCGGAGAAGATGGCGCCCGCCACGAAGTACGGCGGGAAGATGGTGGCGTGCCAGCCGGGCAGCACCGAGGTGGCGAAGTCGAAGCTCACCACCGTGTGCACCGACAGAACCAGCGGCGTGGAGATGCCGGCCAGGATAAGGTACGCCATCTCATAGTTGCGCCAGTTGCGGTTGCTGCCGCGCCAGCCCAGGGCAAACAGCCCGAAGAAAAACTGCTTCACCTTGCTCTTGGTGCGGTCGCGGAGGGTCGCCAGGTCAGGGATCAGGCCCACATACCAGAACAGCACCGACACCGTGGCATAGGTCGAGACGGCAAACACGTCCCACAGCAGCGGCGAGCGGAAGTTCGGCCAGATCGCATTGGCATTCGGCACGGGGGCCAGGTACCAGGCCATCCACCATCGCCCGACGTGGATGCCCGGGAAGATGCCCGCGCACGCCACGGCGAACAGTGTCATCGCTTCCGCGGCGCGGTTGATGCTCGTGCGCCACCGTTGCCGCAGCAGGAACAGGATCGCCGAGATCAGCGTACCGGCATGGCCGATACCGACCCAGAAGACGAAGTTGGTGATATCCCACGCCCACATCACCGGGTGGTGCAAACCCCACACGCCCACGCCGGTGGTGAACAGGTAAAGGATGTTCCCAACCAGGCAGACGAGCATGATGATGCCGGTGATGGTCGCGGCCACGAACCACCACTTGGGCGCCTTCTTCTCGACAATCTCCGACACTGCACCGGTGACCTCGCCCAGGTGCTTGTACTCGAGCACCAGCGGCTCACGTTTCAGATCAACGGCATGTGTCACGGGCAAACTCATGCGATTTCCTTGCTCCAGATGATCAAAGGAACACAGACAGGCACAGGCCGAACCGGATCGCAGGCCCTTTCGGACCCGCATTTCGATTCCTCATGCTTTGATCGTTCT
>JAKORQ010000193.1 GCA_029777755.1 Planctomycetota bacterium | reverse complement strand
GATCAGACGCTCCTGACAGTAATGGATCCAGATCAGCAATACCAGATAGGCGCCGCTGGCAATCACTGCCGCGAGCAGCGCGGCACACCGCCATCCCTGGCGCCATCCGAACCGTTGACTGGCGCCGATCACCTCAGACAGGCCTGCGAGTCCCGCTTGTACCTCCCGCTGGCGAGCGGCGACGAAGCAGCGATCAAGCGACTTCCCGAAAGCGCTGAATGAGCGGCGCTTGCGCCAGCAAGTCGCTGGCCCGCGCGATCGCCGTGGCAACGTGCGGTGTCGCCAGGTGTGCTTCTGCCGCCGCCTGATCACGCCATTGCTCGACGCTCACGAATTCGAGCGGATTGTCCTCATTTTCAAAGAAATCATAACTGACGCAGCCGGTTTCGTTGCGGCTTGGACCTAGGAGATCTCGAAGCACCGTGCGAAGCGCCATCTCACTCCCCATGCGTGCGGTAAGCCGTGCCATGACCCTGACCATCCTTGCCTCCTTTCATTCTGCGATCTGCAAAGGGGCACACCGGGATGAGCGCCCCACCATGATCATACGCATCGCCCGACTCGACGGATGCGCTGCCACGGCCCTGCTCCCAATCACCAAATGGCGGTGGTCCCAGGGATTCGATGCGGTATCCCTGGGATAATCGGCAGGCGTTCGCCGACCTGCCGCCAGAACCAGAACCAGAACCAGAACCAGGCCAGTTTCTCCGATTCGGTCATGCACCGCCAGCCAAACCGCCGGTTCCAGCGGATCGGCTCAAGAATGAACCCGGCCCCCACCTTCCAGAGGAGGAACTCATCGTACCCCAGGGCATGTTAAGATAACCTATCCACCAGGTCAGGATACGAAGGTGAGGTCCGATCTGGTTCCCCAGGGCTTCGACCGCTGTCCTGAACAGGCAACGCAGGCAAGGACAAGGCGGGCGACGGCATCCGCGAGTTCGAAGCCATCACCAGACATCGGCAAGGAGGCCACATGACTGAGTTCTCGACCCTGCTGCAGCAGGGCAATGCCTGGCTGTTCGTACCCAGCGCGATCCTGCTCGGTGCCCTGCACGGCCTTGAGCCCGGCCACTCCAAGACCATGATGGCGGCCTTCATCGTCGCCATTCGCGGTACAGTGACACAGGCCGTCCTGCTCGGGCTGTCGGCAACGATCTCCCACACGGCGGTGGTCTGGGCGGTGGCCATGGCGGGCTTGTACTTCGGGCGCAACTGGAATGCCGAGGTGACCGAATCCTACTTCCAGGTGGTGTCGGGCGTGCTCATCGTTGGCGTAGCCGGCTGGATGATGTGGCGAACGTGGCGGCAGCAGCACGCCGAGCATGCTCATG
>JAKORQ010000192.1 GCA_029777755.1 Planctomycetota bacterium | reverse complement strand
GCGGCGCAGCATCACCATCAGGAAGCCGGCCAGCGTCTCGTAGCTGTCTTCATCCGGCAGGGTGTCGATGCCCAGGGCGCGCTCCACATCGCCAATCGGCGTGATGCCGTCGATCAGCCAGGAGTTGTCGTCACGGCGGACGATCATTTCCTCTTCGTCCATGGCGACCAGATCGCCCATCACGGTGCTCATCACATCGTTCAGCGTCACCACGCCGACCACCATGCTGTACTCGTTGACCACCACGGCAAAGTCCTCGTGCACCTGGCGGAACTGGTCGAGCACCTCGGCCAGCGTCACTTGGGCAGGCACCACCAGCACCTTGTGCAGCAGCGCCGGATCGCGCAGGTTGATGGGCTCATTCTTGAGGGCACGCTGGAACAGGTCCTTGGCGTCCACGTAGCCGATCACATGGTCCAGATCGTCCTGCACCACGGGGTAGGTGGAGTAGGGCTGTTCGGTGATGCGGGCGCGGATGATGGTGTCCGAATCGTCGATGTTGAACCAGGCAATGCGGTCGCGCGTGCTCATGGCGCTGGCCACGGTGATGCTGTCCAGCTCGAACACGTTCTCGATCACGCGCTGCTCGTTGCGTGCCAGCAGGCCCGATTGCGCGCCGGCCTCGGCCAGCGAAAGGATGTCATCGGGCGTGACGCGGTCATCGCGCTGTGCCGGCATGCCCGAGACGCGCAGCACCAGGTCCGTGATGCGACTGTAGAACCAGACAATGGGCTTGAGCAGTGCCACGCAGGCCTGCATGGGGCGGATCAGGCGCACCGCAAATTTTTCCGGCTGGCTCATGCCGATGCGCTTGGGCAGCAGGTCGGACAGCAGGATGAAGGCCGAGATGATCGCGATGAAGGAGAGGGCCGCGCTCAGGTGGCGTAGCACCACGGGATTGTCGATCCAGTACAGCGCATCTGCGATATAGGGGGTGAGACTGCCTTCGCCCACGATGCCGCCGAGGATGGCGACGGCATTCTGCCCGATCTGGACGGCGGTGAAGTAATACCCAGGTTGCTCCTGCACATGCAAGACAGTGTCTGCGCGGGGGTCTCCGTCATCGGCCATTTGCCGCAGGCGTACGCGGCGCGATGCAGCCAGCGCAATTTCCGCCATGGAAAAGAAGGAGGAGGCCGCGATCAGGGCCAGCAGGATGACAAGACTCTGGGTAAAACTCATAAAGATCCAGTTGGGTCAAACACCGGTAACCGCGGCGATGCGCTGGCGCCATCGCACTCCCTGCGGTTACCACGAAGCCGGACACGGGCGGCCCGGCTCAGGCATCTCAGGCCTGGAGCAACTGTTGTAGTTCGCCGCTTTCGTACATCTCCATCATGATGTCGGAGCCGCCGATGAATTCGCCCTTGACATAGAGCTGGGG
>JAKORQ010000191.1 GCA_029777755.1 Planctomycetota bacterium | reverse complement strand
GGCGACGAGGCGGCCGTCTTTGAGCCAGTACACGGGTCAGCGCCGGACATTGCCGGCAGGGGGATCGCCAATCCGCTGGCGTGCATCCTGTCGGGCGCAATGATGCTGCAGCACATCCATGAGGATGCGGCGGCGGAGAAGATCACGCGGGCCTGCCATGCCGTACTGGCCGAGGGTAAGGTGCTCACCGGCGACCTGGGCGGCAGCGCAACCACTCAGCAGTTTACCGACGCGATCATCGCAAATCTCACGGCCTAGAGCGATTCCACCCCAAGTGGAGGGGGTGGTCTCCACCCGCTGGGGTAAAGTGATCCTTGGCGGAGACTCGCTTCCGGACCTAAGGCATTCACGGGATCCGCAGAGCAGTTCCGCCGGAACTGCGGGTGGTAAGGTGATCCTCGGCGACGTGTGCGATAAAAGCCAGGAGACCGGAAAACGTACATCCAGGTCGCGACCGGGCGCAGGGAACATGCGAGAGGCCACCTCTTAATGCCGGTCAAACGGCATGCGATCTGGGCAGACGTTCGCCGATTCAAATTCCCTGGGCTTGAGGGCAAGCCGCTCCACTTTCAATGGAGCGGCTCCGGTAGTCGTTACATGATGAAGACAGCAGCCGCGACAACGCTGGTCCACAGGCCGCTCTTGTCACCCTCGGCCGTCTGGACGAAGGAGCGGGTCTTCACGATTCCGCCGGAGGACTTGAACTGCTGCTCGCGCTCGTCCCAGTCCTTCTCTGCGTCGAAGCTGATGCCAAGCGTGGTGGCGAGCATGGTGGCAGCCATGTCCTCGACCAGGTCCTCGGTGCGCCGCTCGGTCATCCCATAGCCGTGGTGCTCGGAGATGTAGCCATAGGCGTGATTCTTGGGAATGGCCAGGCCGACTCCGGCGCAGATCAGGCGGTTGGGCTCATCGGTGGAAGCCTCTGCGAGAACCACGAAAGTGATGGCCCCGGGCTTCAGCTTGGCGATGCCTTCCTTGGTGGGGATGATTCGGCAACTGGTCGGATAGATCGAGGATACGCGCACCAGGTTCTGCTTCTCGATACCGGCGTCGCGCAGCGCCACCTCGAAGGATTGCAGGCGGTGAACATGCTTGCCCACGCCCTTTGTGAAGAACATTTCCTTGGGCATCAGGTCCAACATTTTGCTCCGTCCCTTTCCCGGGTATGAAAAAGTCTAAAGCTTCTTGTTCCAGTCCGGCGGCAGCAGCAGCACCGGTATCCTCGTGTTCTTGATCAGCTCCACGGGAACGTTCCCCGCGAGCAAGCGTGCGAAAACATTCTTGCCCGTCAACCCCAGCACAATCAACGATACCTCGCGTTCCTCTGCAATACTGAGGATGGCGCGGGCGATGTCGTCAGAGAAAAGCAGGAGGGTCTGGACGGCAACCGAGTTGTTCTGCAGTTGCTGGCGCAGGAGGCTGATGGCGCTTTCTCCCTCGGCCTGTTCCAGCTCGCGCATCTGTCCGCCGGAGGGCCTGGAGACGTGAACGATCAGCACTTCCGCACCCAGTTTCCTCGCGAGGTCATTGACCGGTTCAGCGACGCGATTGGCGGCCCACGGACTAGAAATCGCAACCAGAATTCGGCTCATCTATCTGCTCCAGATTGCCAGTCGTCGATCACCTCTGATCGAGGTTAATCTCATCCATCAACTCTCGCATGCGCCGAAGCGCCTTTCCCCGATGGCTGATCTCGTGCTTCTTCCCCGGGGGGAGCTCCGCGGTAGTGCAACCCAGCTCATCGAAGTAGAACAACGGATCATAACCGAAGCCGCCGGTTCCACGAGGGGCGCGCAGGATGCGGCCTTCGACGGTATCGCGGCAGGTCAGGATAATCTGTCCTTCAGGATTGGCCAGCGCCAACACACACACGAAACGGGCGGTGCGCCGCGGGTCATCGACATTCTCCAGTTGCCTGAGCAGCAGGAGATTGTTGTCGACGTCTCCCTTGCCCGCATTGTGCATCTCGGCCCAGCGGGCGGAATGCACGCCAGGATTGCCGTCGATGGCATCCACCTCAAGCCCGCTATCATCCGCCAGCGCCCACATGCCCAGGGCAAGCGCGTAGTGCCGCGCCTTTATGCAGGCATTCTCGCGGAAGGTTTGTCCGGTCTCGTCGGCCGGGGGAACATCGGGATGTTGCAGGAGGTCCGACCATTCGAACCGGTCGGCTCCCAGCATGTCGCGGAACTCCCTGATCTTTCCCTTGTTTTGGGTCGCGATTAACAGCTTCATTTGGCCGGTTGCTACTCCTCTAGGCTGCGGAGGCGGCCGCCGGTCTGTGCCGGGCGGCTGGGCTGGAGGTGACGCACCGCGCGCTCAACTGCACGGCGATTCTCGTCATCACCCTTGTCCTTCCGGGGGATAATCAGTAGTTGTGAGCTGTGGCCGATCACCTTCGTCTTGCCGGTGACGGGGTCCTTCACTTCCCGACCAAGCCACTTGCCATTGGTGAGGAAGTCGGGATAGCGGTCCATGGCGCGCTGCAACGTGGGGTCCGCCACCTCGATCTTGGGGGCAAAGACGCGGACCTTCTTTCCCTCGGGTGTCTGGAACTCGCGTGGGAAGTTGTCAGGCAGGGGGACATTGACCGCCATCACCTCCACATCACGCTCCTGGACATTCACACTGGCATCGGTGCTCTGCTGCTCGCGGATGGCTTCGCGCGGCCAGGTGCCGATGCAGACCAGGCTGGCGGCCACGTCATGGTAGTAGTAAGCCGGTATGCCATCTTCGCGCAGGATGCGCACCGCCTCGACGGCGGCTTTCTTTCGGTCGGGATTGTCTCGATAGACGCCGACATACAGCGTCCAGTACATGTCCTGTGGAGTATTGCGCAGATCCCACTCCGGCGGCCCTTCGCTGCCGGGCTGGGGCAGCGGCACAAACCCAACCAGGGAAAACGCACGCTCCTTGTTGGCGTCCTGCAACTCCTTGATCTTCCTGAGGTCTTCACGGGCGCGCTGGGCGTCCTTGCGCAGGCCGCTCTCCTCGACATCTGGCGACACGGCGCGATAGAAGCCGTAATAGAGCGTGCTTTCCTCTTCAGAGTGGATCACGTGCCAGTGCTTCATGCCGGTGGTCTTTGCAAGGGCATCCTTGACCCTCTTGGATTCCTGCACGTGCATCGGGCCGCTGAAGCTGCGGCAGTAGATTGTCCAGAGGGCATCCTTTGGAATTGATTCATCCGCCAGTGCCGACGTGAGGCAGGTCAGCACCAGCGCAAACAGGACTAGCAGTTTCTTCACGGCTGAACTCCCTTTTGTCCGAGAGCCTCGTTCTGAATCCTGGCGATCTCGCGGCAACCGCGCGTCGCCAGGTCAATCAACTCCAGTAGCCGATCGTGTGCAAATCCTTCCCCATTCTCGGCCGATCCCTGGATCTCGACGAATTTCCCCGCTGCCGTGTAGGCGATGTTCATGTCCACCGAGGCGCGGGAGTCATCCTCATAGTCCAGGTCCAGGCGCACTTCATCGTCGACTATGCCAACCGAAACAGCGCAAAGCTGATCAACGATCGCCTTGCCAGGCGCGTAGTACTGGGGATCCCAGCGGGGCGGAAGCGGTCCGTTGATGGGCCGCGTGGGTTGGGGCATCTCGGCCGGCAGCTTGCTTATCGCGTCAACCAGTGCCACATAGGCGCCGCATATGGATGCGGTGCGGGTGCCACCGTCTGCCT
>JAKORQ010000190.1 GCA_029777755.1 Planctomycetota bacterium | reverse complement strand
CGGCTTCCAGCAGCATCTGGTCAAGCCGGTGAACTTCCCGGTGCTTCAGGCGGCGATCCTGAAGGCGGCCAACGCGCGCACGGCCGAGGCGGCGTCTTAGGGCACAATCGGGCGCAATTGGAGCTGCTCAACTTCAGGTGGAGCGGCTTGTCCTGTAGGCCGCGGGACTTCGAATCGGAGGAAGTCTGCCCAAGTAGCATTCACATTGACCGACACCGAGGGGTCAACGCTTGCTCAGTTACGTCATCGCTTCGTGGTGATAAAGGGTTCTCCATATCTACGGGTTTCCCTGAGGATTCCCTTACCTCCCGCGGGCGGAGAACGCCCGCGCCACTTTCAACAGAGCTGATCCACAGGAGAGAAAAAACAGTCACGGCGGCAGATAAGCCGAATTCTGTCTCACGCCTACGGGCATGAGTGGCGGCCATTTCTCTGACACCCCGATCGCTCGGGATGCCGGCCGACGATGAGCCTGTCGGCCCATCAGCCGGCTCGTGCGACCTACCCGCGGACCTGTCCCGATGGGACAAGCTCCGGGCACAGAGCCGACGCCCGATAGCGCCGATCCGCTTACTTGGTCTTGCTGCCGGTGGGGTTTGCCCTGCCACGAGTGTCACCACTCGCGCGGTGCGCTCTTACCGCACCTTTTCACCCTTACCGCCCCCGCGAACGGGCGCGGCGGTATGTTTTCTGTGGCACTTTCCGTCGGATTACTCCGCCTCGCTGTTAGCGAGCACCGTGCCCCGCGGCCACCAAAGGCAGCCGCCGCAGTTCGGACTTTCCTCATCCCGCCAAAAGCAGGACGCGACCGCCTCTGCTGCCGTGACTGAGAGGTATTGTACCACATGGTGCAAGCAGGCTGGGCCAGCTCAATCCATAGAGAATTAAAGTGCTAGAGGTGGCTATAGACGAAGAGGTAGCATGGCCACAGGCAGCGCATGCAGCCCTTCAGGGGCTTGATCAAGGGTTCTTTCGAGTGCGCCTGGATCGCCTCACGCCGCGTTTTTTACCGTACCGATGTTTGATTTCATGCGCAGATCAATGCCCGAATGGCGAAAGCGGCCGTCGCCAGGGAAAAAAGAGCTAGTCTGATACCTATGCCCTTGGTTCGGAGGAACTACTCGTGGCGCAGCGCCTCGATTGGGTTCATTCGCGCGGCGGTGATGGCTGGGTAGAGGCCAAAACCAATGCCTATCATGCCGCTGATGATGAAGGAGCCGGCCACTGACCACATGGTGATGGAGGTGGGGTAGTTTTCCCCGCTCAAGGCTCGAACGACGATTGGCAGGAGCATGGCCGCCCCGCCGCCCAGCAGAACCCCCAGCAGGCCGCCGGTCAGGGAGATAACCGTAGTCTCGATCAGGAACTGTAGCGTGATGTGGCGCTGCTTGGCGCCCAGGGCCCGGCGGATACCGATCTCCCTGGTGCGCTCGGTGACACTGGCGAGCATGATGTTCATGATGCCGATCCCGCCGACCACCAGCGCGAAACTGGCGATGCCCACCAGGATGAAGTTGAACATGCGCTGCTGCTGCTCGGCCGCCCGCAGAATCTGGATCGGCGCCTTCACCTGCACATCCGCCTTGGGACGATCCTTGAGCACGACATTGCTGATGACGCCGGCCAGCGGCTCGACATCCTCGAAGCGCTCGGCCTGCATCCATATCTCCGACAGCTCGATCGTCTTGCGCTCCATCGAGCCGGCTTCACGCTTCATGATGGTGTCGCCGAAGGCGGTCTCGGCGATCGTGAGCGGGAAGTAAACATCCAGATCCAGATCCCGCTGCATCATCGATGCCCCTTCGCTGCCGGAGCGCAGGCCGGTAGGCTCAAGGACGCCGACGATGGTAAGCAGAACCACGCTCATACCGCCGGTGCCTACCTGGATCTGCTGCCCCAGGGGGTCGCTGAAGCGGAAGAGTTTCTCGGCCACCTGGCTGCCGATCACGCAGACCGGCGAGCCGGACTCATAATCGAGCCGGTTGAAGTATCTTCCTCTCGCCAGGGGCAGATTGATGACATTAAAGATCTCCGGCTCGGTTCCGATGGCATTGGCCGGGGCTCGCATGCCGGAAAACGTCACCTTCTGCTCGGTATCCTTCAGGGGGACGATGTAGCGAACTCCCTGCAGCGTCCGCAAACGCTGCAGGTCGGCTCTCGTCAGACCATAGGTCAGTACGCGGGTGGTCTTGCCGGTGGCTTCGTCGCTTTCCGGCGGCTTGGTGGAGCGGATGAGGACGTTCTTTGCGCCAGTTGCTGGATCTGCTCAAGGGCGGCGCGCTTCGTTCCTTCGCCGATGGCGACCATGATGATAACGGCCGCCACACCGAAAATGATGCCCAGCGCCGTGAGCAGGCTCCGCAGCTTGTGCAGACGGAGATTCCGGACGCCGAGAAGGAACGACTCGATGAAAAACGCAAGCATCGCGGCTGTTTATACCAGTAATTGCATGAAAGTGTTGAGTGCGCATCATGGAGGCGCACCGCCGTGTAATGCATCTCTCGCGAGCGCCGTCCCGTTCAGGAAGGTTGGAGGATAACGCTGGCGGGAATCATTCACGACGCGGTTGGCGGCGGCCGCCGCGCGGAACCAGGCGGCGCTGTGCTTGGGTTTGCGCTGTTGCTGTTTCCCAAACCGCCGTCCACTTGAGATTGTCCATCGCGCTCCAGCAGCCATTGACGACATGCAGCCGAAACGGGGGCGTTCGCTGCGACCACATTTGCATTTGCTAGCTTCCACTGGGCCCGCCTTGTCGTGTTTGGCTTGGTATCTGGCCGTGACTGAACTACAATGCTTCAGTAGTCGCTGTACGGCTCTCAGGGCCTTTAACTGCCATGACGGTATGGCGTCCCCTTTGAGCGACAGCAGTCCTGCCGCGGCGACAAATGGCGTCTCCTGCGGGCCTTTAGTGTCAGGCCCGTAAGCCACGCCGGGTCCTGCTTATCGCGGACCGCCGCCGGCCAACCGACTGATATGCAGACGAACCATGCCTATCGATCCTCGACTTCAATGTGCGAGCGGGTGGGAAGTCTTCTCCGGCAACGAACTGCTGGTAAAGGGCATCCTTGAAACCGAAGGTGGCGTTAGCCTGATGACAGGCTACCCCGGTTCCCCGATCTCGCAGGTGTTCGACCTCTGGGCCAGCCTCGCCCCCCTATTCAAGAGAAACGGCGTCTATGCCTACCAGGCCAATAACGAGGCATTGGCGGCGGCCGCGATAAATGGCTCGCAGATGGCGCCTATCCGCGCCCTGGCGGCCATGAAAAGCGTGGGCGTGCACGTGGCTTCCGACGCCCTTGCCCTGGGCAATCTCGCCGGCCCCCATGCGCAGGGTGGTGCGGTGATCATCATGGGTGATGACCCGTGGTGCGACTCCACCCAGGTGCCGGCCGACAGCCGCTTCATCTGCGAGCATCTGCGCATGCCCGTGCTGGAGCCGGGCACTCCGCAGCAGCTTAAGGACTGGATCGACGTGTCCTTCAAGATCTCGCAGGCATCCCGCCTGTACGTGGGATACGTGGTGACGAACTACATCGTCGATGGCGGTGGCAGCGTGCAATGCCGGCCAAACCAGTTCCCGCAGATCAGCACCAACGAGCGGATGATGCTGGACACCGCCAGCATCCCTGTGAACGAGACGGTTCTGCTTCCCCCACGCACCTGGCAGCGCGAGCTGACCTTCCCGGATCGCCTCAAGAAAGCCGCCCAGGTGGCTCGTGAGCTGGGGGTTAACCGCATCTACCCGGCGACAGGGCCTCACAAGCAAAGTGAAATTGGCTTCATCGTCACCGGCTGCGCAGCGGCATACCTGGAGCATCTGCTCACTGACGTCGGGCTTAAGGGGAGATTCCCCATCCTGGATATGGGGATGCCCTACCCGGTAGATATAGAGATGGTGCGGGAGTTCTCCCGGGAATGCCGCCTGATGATCGTCATCGAGGAGCGGCGCAGCTTCCTTGAAAAGAACATTCGCGACGCCGCCCACAGCCAGCTCGATAGCGCCTCGGCGGCCGAGCTTACCGCACGGCTGTTCGGCAAGCAGTTTCCCTCGCTCGATGGCAACAAACCCCTGGAGGGCATCCCCGAGACGCGCGGGCTTAACCCGTCGGTGCTGGCGCTCAAGCTCCTGCCGCTGCTGGAGCAGGCAGTTGACGATGAGGATTCGCGCAAGCGTGTATCGAGCTACCTCAAGAAGCTGCGCGATCTCTCAAAGGTGAAGCTGGAGGTAAAGACCGCCTTCGAGGAGAACGTCGTCAAGCGTACGCCCACCTTCTGCCCCGGGTGCCCGCACCGCGATTCCTCCTCCGTCCTGCTGGAGATACGCAAGAACCTGGCCGACCCGGCGTACATGAAGCGCGTACACAATATGGAGCCGGTCGACCTGGTGGCGCATGGCGACACCGGCTGCTACACCATGCTGATGTTCCCGCCGACCGACCCGCTCATGCACAACTACTCGGGCATGGGCCTGGGCGCCGGCACCGGCAGCGGCATCGACAAGTTCATCCTGAACAAGCAGATCGTGTTCATGGGTGACTCGACCTTCTTCCACTCCGGCCAGATCGCCATCACCAATGCCGTGCAGGCCAAGCAGGATCTCTGCTTCATCATCCTCGAGAACGGCACTACCGCCATGACCGGCCACCAGGGCCACGCCGGCGTGGAGATCGACCTGATGGGTGAAGAGATGCCCATGCAGGACATCGAGCAGATCGTTCGCGGCATGGCGGCGAAAGCCGGTTTCCCGGTGCATCGCATGCGCCCCGACGATCGCGAGGAGTATCGCGAGACGCTGGAGAAGATGATCCTCAGCCCCGGCGTGAAGGTGATCATCGCCAGCAAGGAATGCGGCATCGTCCATCACCGCAAGGAGCTGCAGCACGAGCGCAACCTCATCAAAAAGTATGGCTACCTGCCGCGCAAGACTTACATGAACATCACCCCGGAGGTCTGCGAGTACTGCCTGGAATGCACGAAGCAGACCGGCTGTCCGGGGCTTATCCCGATCGACACCGACTTCGGCAAGAAGATCGACACCGATGTCACCTGGTGCGTGAATGACGGCGCCTGCGAGCGTGTGCGCGTGAGTAATGAGATCGCCGTCGACGTAAAGCCCTGCCCGAGCTTCGAGCAGCTCACGGTGATACGCAAGCGCCGCCGGCGCTACACGCTGCCGAACATGTCGCTGGACAAGCTGCCCTCGCCGGAGTGGGTCAACCCGCCCCGGGCGAACCAGCCCTGGCGAGTGCACATGTCGGGCGTGGGTGGCATGGGCATCGGTCTGGCGTCCGCCATCCTCGTGCGGGCCGGCCACAAGGAAGGGTATCGCGTAACCTACTCCGAGAAGAAGGGCTTGGCCATCCGTAACGGCGGCGTGTTCGCACAGATCACCTTCGCCCGCACCGATGAGCCTGATCAGCCCACACCCTTCACCGCCACCATCCCCTACGGCCAGGCGGATCTGCTGTTGGGAATCGACATCCTGGAGGCCGCTCGCGCCGTGGACACGCGCGACACCTTCCGCGTGGCCGACCCGGCACGCACCGCGGCCGTGCTCAACACCTTCAAGCAGCCGACCATCGAGACGCTGCTTGGCCGGGCCGACTTCGACCCAGAGGTGCTGCGCGATGAGATCTTCAAGCGCTGCAACGCCGAGATGTCATACGCCAATGACCTCTCGACGCTGTGCGAGCGCCGGCTGGGCTCCAAGCAGTTTGTGAACATCATGATGCTGGGCGTGGCGTTCCAGCTTGGTCTGATCCCAGTATCGGCCCACTCCATCGCCTGGGCGATAAAGGACTCGGTCAAGCGCGATCACCGGCGCAACCTCAAGGCGTTCAACATTGGTCGAAAATTGGCGCTGGAGCCGGGCAAGCTCCCGCCCCGGCCGACCCCCACGACCTGGGACCAGCTCGTCACCAACAAGCTGCGCTATATCCGACGCAGCGGTGGCAAGCGCCGGGCGGCCGACTTCGAGCGGCTGGCCCACGCGGCCGTTCGCCAGCTCAAGAACATCCCTGAGCGCGCCAAGTACGATCTGGTGCTGCGGATCTACGAACTGGTGAACTACGAGAACATCGCCTACGCCAAGTACTACACCGACCTGCTGCGCGAGGTGTATCGCAAGGACTCCTCGGGGCGCAACTACGCGGCCACGCAAGCGGCCATCATCAACCTCGCCAAGGTGATGCTAATCAAGGATGAGCCGTACGTCGCCTGGCTGCTGACGCGCCCGGAAAAGCTCGAGCGCGACATCCAGAAGTACAACATCGACATCCCCAACGGCGACCGCGTGAAGTACGTGCATCACACGCGCCCGGAGATCCCGCTTGGCCCGTGGAGAATTCGCCTGAACATCAAGACGCGCAACTGGCAGCTTCGCCTGATGACGCGTGCACGCTTCCTGCGCAAACTGCCCTCCTGGCACAAGCGCGAAAAGGCGTTCCGCGACTGGTACATCGAGCTTCTCAAGCAGATCGACCTGGGCGGCGACGTGAACTACCACAAGTGGCTGAAGATCCTCAACTGCCCCGAGCAGGTCACCGGCTACCGCGAAATCCGCTACCCGAAGATGACCGAAACCCAACTCCAGGTGCAGGAACTGTTACAGTCCCCAACCCGAGGCAACGCCTCCGCGGAACTGGTTGAGGTGTAGCGGTTTATCTGTTAGCCACAGATAGAGCACGGATGGACACAGATTCGATTCTGGATTCTTGAATTTTGATTGGGATGTGTCTCGTCCTGAAATAGGTTGTCACCTCGGAGTTAAAGTTGTGAGGTGGCTGATGGGACGAAAGGTGACTGTTGTTCGATACAGCGCTTGTTTTAGGCGTCGGGTGATTGTGGATCTGGAAACTTTGGATCAGGACTTGATCCCCCAACCCAAAATCAAAATTCAAAAATCGAACATCTGTGTTCATCAGTGTTCATCTGTGTTTCTTTCTTCTTCTGTGTAAATCTGTGGCTTGAGTTCCTAGATCACCGCGCGGCCTTCGATTTCTACCAGTAGTTCCCTGCGACAGATGTCGGCACGCTGGGTTTGTATGTCCTGCACGTTGGGCATGGCATGGCGGCAGGCGGCTTCAATCTTAGCGGCGTTAGTGGGGTCCACCAGGTAGATACGCAGGTCGGTGAAGTTGGCCAGGGTAGCCTCTCGGCCGAGGACCCTTCCAGCGTTGCTCACCAGGGTGGCGACGTTCTCGAGCGTTTCCTGAAGCTGCCCGTCCAGGTCGCCGAGGTGGAGTGATTCTTCTCCCCTGATGCTGGCCGTCCCGCCAACGAGCAGCATCGCGCGTCCATCACCCTGGGGCAGTGCCGTTGCACGGGCGAAGCATGGCGGGCGCGGGCCGTAGCGGAGAGAGTAGCGGAATGGCTGGACCTGCCGAGGGTTGGAGATGGCGATCCCTTCGCGGTCGCAGCACAGCACGTGGATGACGATATCTTCGCCGAGGCAGCCGACGCCCGAGGCGGTGGCGACGCACCTGTCGAAATTGGCCGATCCGCCGAACCAATCCTCGAACGCACGGAAGCGCCCCACGTTGAACGCCATGTAGCGGTCCATGGCTTCGCCCATCTGCTCATGGATGTGGCAGATGTGGTTCCAGAAGCGAACCGGGTGCGGCGTCTGCCCGCCGCTGACGATCTGCGAGATCTGGCGGTACATGCGATAGACACGCTCGCCCAGCTCAACGCGGCCAAGATCGCGCGCATGCGCAAGACGAGCGCTGACCAGCCCAAACCCGTTGCCATGGGAACAGGCGATCGCGACATTCTCAATGTCGCACACATGCGGAACGCACGTTGCCCGGCCAAGCAGCACGTGCACCCACGCCGGAACGCACAGTTCCGCCGGCAGATCGCGCAGGGGTGATGGCAGAAGCGCGTTCATCTGTCCGCCCCGCTGATTCGCCTGACACTGGCGGCCGAGCAGACGCCCCTGTAATCGCTGCACAGCACCGCAAACTCGTCCGCCTCACCGTCAGCGTTTGTCACATCCGCACTACTCCACAGGCGCGGCAGCCTGCCCGACAGAAGCCCGGCCGCGATCCCAGCCAGCGGCATGACGCTGAACGTCTCGGCAAGATGGCCATACATGCTGCTTATGGCCGGGGAGATTTCCCGGCCGGCCGCGAAGTGGCGGATGCCGGCAAGCTCGTGGGCGTCGATCCAGGTGGCATTGGCCGAGCTCATGATGGCGCGGGGAGCCTCGATCTCCTCCAGCAGCTCGGACACCGCCCTTGCGGCGAACTGTTTATTTCCCCAGCGGGTGGACACCCTGCTCACGATCCCGCGAGCGCGGGCGCTGCGACGCTGGGCCGACGCGCGGCTCTCCATCACCAGTACGACCGATCCTGAGGAACTGACAAATCCCCCGGGTGTCTCAAACGGCATGCAGGCGGGCGAGTCGGCGCCCAGGCCGCACTTCGTATAGACACCATGCATCAGCGCGGATGGTTCCTCGGCCGCCCCGACGATCGCCTTGTCCCACCTGCCAGTCTGTATTCGCCGCATCGCCAGCGACAGTGCATCCAGCCCGGCCGTGCGCGAGCCGATGATCGTCTGGCACGCCCCCTTGATCCCCAGCATCAGGCTCACATGGGCGCTTCCCGCATTCGGCACACCCTCGGCGAACAGCATGGGGTTGGCGGCCAGCACACCCTCCTCCACCACCTGGCGGTAATAGCTTTCGCTGTAGCTGGTGGAGCCGTGGGTAGTACCGAGGATGGCCGAGCATCCAGAGGCAAACGCGGCGACATCCTCAACGCCCGCATCAGCCAGCGCCAGCGAAGTGGCGGCCAGCATCAGCTTCACATACTCGCTCAGCCGGCGGGCGCGGCGGGCGTTGACCAGGTGTGGAGCGATGGCATCTTCCGTGAGCGGCTCGACGCCTTCGCGAATGGCCGGCTGCGGCCGCGATAGCAGCGCGAGAAACTGCTCGTTACCAATCGCCCCGGGCAGGACGACGCCAATTCCGGTGATCAATACATCGCGCGAGTTATCCTGTCTTATGTGCACGGCCGGTGCCTGGGCAGCACTCCCCGGCGGCGTGAGGACCACACACGTGTTCGCCCCCCCAAAGCCTAGCGAAGTGCTCATCAGCGCGCGGATCTTCGCAGGTCGAGCAGTCCCGGTGACGAGGTTCAGCCCCGGGTACTGCAGTTCATCGCTCGTGACATTGGCACAGGGAGGGATCATCTGCCGCTGCATCGCCATGGCGGCCAGGATCAGCTCCACCGCGCCGGCGCCGCCAAGCGTGTGGCCAAGATGGCTCTTGAAGGCGACGCAGGGAATCTGCGGCAGAGCCTCGCCGAAAACTCGGCTCATGGCGGCGTACTCGCTGGCGTCGTTGTCCGGCGTTCCGGTGGCGTGGGCGACGAGAAGGTTGATCTCCCCAGGACGCAGGCCGGAAGAGGCGATTGCCTGCTGCATGGCGCGGGCTGCGCCTTCGCCCTCGGGATGCGGCTGGGTGAGGTGATGGGCGTCGGCCGACTCACCAAATCCGGCGATCTGCGCCAGTGGTCTTGCCCCGCGATCGGCCGCGCCCTTCGCGCGCTCGAGGATCACGATGCCGTATCCCTCGGAGACCTTCATTCCCTCGCGATCCCTGGCAAACGGGCGCAGCGGACCGCCGGCCACCAGGCGCAGGCTGTTGAACCCGGCATAGGCGTACTCACTGATGGGGTCGTATCCGCCGGCGATGATGACGTCGAACTCGCCTGACTCCAGCATTGTCACGCCAAGGGCGATGCTGCCCAGGCTGGATGAGCATGCCGAGCAGGTGGTGGCCGCGAAGCGGTCGAAGCCCAGGTCGCTGGCGGCCGCCTCCACCACGTGCGAAGCGAGGAAGCGGCTCAGGTGCCCGGCA
Organism: Planctomycetota bacterium; assembly: GCA_029777755.1. Lineage (GTDB taxonomy): Bacteria > Planctomycetota > Phycisphaerae > Tepidisphaerales > Tepidisphaeraceae > CAIQIQ01. Next base: position 3,065 of record JAKORQ010000190.1, on the reverse strand, counting down.
TCGTTGCTGCGCAGGAACTCGCCGGCCGCCCGCATCCCGTGCAGGGTGGTACCGATGATGATGCCGCAGCGCTTGCCGGCGATCCTGCCATCTGCCCGCAGGCCCGATTCGCCGAGGGCATCGAGGATCGCCTTGCGGAGGTAGCGGGCTTCACGCGGGAGATTCGGCTCGAAATCATCGGGAAGCGCCGGTGCTTCGCCGCCATCCCGGTCTTCTGGAAGCTCACAGTCGATGGCGGTCAGCCGCGTGATGCCGCAGCGTCCTTCGAGAACGGCCGCAAACGTCTTCTCTCGATCCAGCCCAAGGGGAGAGACGATCCCCGCACCAGTAATCACAACGCCGGATGCCGGCATCAGTTAACCTCCTGACCTTCAGGGGAAATGTCCTCGCACCACGCACGGTGAACTACCAGCCACTGATGCGGATATTGCCGCACATAGCGTTCCATGACCTCGGCAAGTTTGCCGATTGCCTCGACGATGGCAACCTCGTCGGCGCTGGATACGCGGATCGCCTCCTCGATGAAGATGCGAACTCTCCCATCTGCGAGGCGAATCACAAAGACAGGCACGATCGGGGCGCCGGTAATGGCAGCCAGCTTGGCCGGGCCCTCGGGCAGGAGCATGTGGCCGTCCATGAAGCGGGTTTTCAACCCCACCTGGCCGGGCATGACACGGTCCGCCTGGATGGCAACCACTTCATCTGCCAGCAGCGCCTCGCGCAGGCGCAGCCATACGCCTATCCCATCATCCACCGGCGCCTCGATGATCCCCATGCGCTGGCGAAAGTCACTGCGCAACGTCTCAAACAGCGAGTTGGGGTCGCGCTGAAAGACCACGTGGATGCGCTTCTCGACCTCCTGCAACGCTGTCATGCCCACCTCGAACGATCCCATGTGGGCGGTGGCGATGATGGCGCCTTTCCTCTCGGCGCGGAGCCGGCGATAGCTGTCGATCCCCTCGATCGAGTCGACCAGGACGTGCAACTGCTCACGCGATAGCGCGGTGGCCCGCCCGAAGTCGCTGATGAAGTCATAGAAACTGCCGACCACCTGCTTTCCCAGCCGGCGGCGCTGGTTGATTGTTGAGTCAGGCCCGAGCAGATGGCGGGCATTGGCCAGCGTGTTCGCCTGTAACACCTTAGAGAAGTTCCATGCCCACCAGAGGAAAAAACCACGGGTGGCGCGCACAAAGCCCGGCATGCGGCGAGAGCAGAAGAACATCGCACCCAGCCAGAAGCGGGCGGACAGGCGGCGCACGATCCCCGAGTTGTAAACCGGCGGCGAAACGCGGACGCGAATCTGCTCGATGTTTCCAGAATCGGCCATCAGCTTCATTGACGTTGACCTGGTCAGAAATGCCTATCGGCTCTCGTCACCCGACAGCGGGTGGCTGATGCGCGTCCCGGGCGGCGGCTCAAGCGTCAGCTCCTGCTGCGTCAGGCCGGTGTTCAGTTTAACATCCTCGAAGCGGATTATGGTGCGATCCCCGTCGGTATCCACCATCTCCATCTGCCGCAGGTAAGCGGTTTCACGGTCGATCAGCAGGCGCACCTCGTCTATGTGCTGGGCAAGCGTCTGCTGCCGCGGGGTGAGGCGAACCGGCAGGTAACGGCCATCAACTGCCTCTCCCTGCTCACTTGCGGGAATACGGGAGAAGGCAAAGTGCTCCTGCATCACGTCGATGCGCGGAACCGGGGAGGCGGCCAGTCTCGCGAGCTGCTGATCCAGCCGATAGATCTCCAGCAGCTTCTGCTTCGGGTAGTACAGGCGAATCCCCTCTTCACTGATGAGCATGACCGAGGGTGCGGGCTTGTGGGTGTCCCAGCGCATCAGCTTACCGAGGATGCGAATCTCGCCGGTGCTCACCAGCGGCTTGCGCAAAAGTGGAGTGTGCTTCTCCTGCGTGAACTTGGTCGTGAGATCGCGGACCTGCTCGAGCTTGTGCTGAAGCTGCTGGAGTTCCTCAAGCAGTCGCGGATCGCTGGCGGGGGCGGTCGCGGGCGGAGGATCCTGCTGGGCGATTGCAGATGATGGACCAAGCCACATCAGCAGGCCCAGTACACCGGCAAGCGCCCGGCGAATCATTTCGTCACCTCGTCGTAGGCGATGGTCACGCTGCCCTGCGCGATCGGCTCGCCATTGACCTTTGCCTCAACCTCAAACTGCCGCAGTGCGCCGAGCGTGCCGGCGGCCCTGGCTGAAAGCGATATCTGGGCCGGCGGAGCAACAGGCTTGAGGAAGCGCACATTCACCTGCGCGAGTTTGCCCTGCGACCCGGCGCCGGCGGCCGCGCCAACAATCCCGGAGAACTGCGCCAACGCCTCGGCGATGAGCACGCCCGGCACCAGCGGATTTCCCGGGAAATGGCCGGCGAAAAACGCCTCCGAGCCATCGACGCTCCAGTACCCTTCACCCGACTCCCCGGGCGTAAGCTTCACGACGCCGGAGACAAATCGGAACGGCGGCTGATGGGGCAGACTTGCCAGCGGATCGCCCGCGGAAGTTGCGGCAGATGGGCTCGCGCCAGATGCGCCCTGGCACTTGCCTGTGACAAAGCCGATCAGCGAACCGACCGACTCGAACGCCTGTCGGCCGACCTCCTGGCTGCCGATCTTTACGCCAAACTCCTTCTCAATATTCGTCACCAGCAGGAGAACATCGAGGGAGTCGAGGTCGAGATCGCCGCCCATCAGGGGCATGGAGTCGGGCAACTCCGCACTTACACCAAGCTTCAGATCCCGGCGAAGGATCGTTCGAATCCGCTGCGCAATCTGTTCAGGTTCGACCGAGTTGCCCATGATTCCTTCACCTGGGCGGATGCACCCGTGCAACGGCCCAGCATATAGCGATTTTATCCCACGTAAGAGTCTGGCAGAGTTTATCTGTCCCCAGCCTTTTTGCAACGCGGCAGAAAGGCCTGGCCCACCTTGCGGCAACTGCTGAGCGGAGGCAACTTTAGCCTTTACAGCAATGCAAGCCGGAGCGTAGACTCGTGCGGCAATGCGGAGCTGGTTTACAGGGGAGGTTCACCGGGGACGCGGATCTGACCGCGACTTTAGAACTG
>JAKORQ010000017.1 GCA_029777755.1 Planctomycetota bacterium | reverse complement strand
CGCCCAGGGCAATCCGATGGTTCCCAATGAATATGTGAAGGAACTGGCGGAAGTGATCAGTGGCATGAGCCACGACTCAACCTGGGGAATGCGATTCGAGAACATTCCCTTCACCACCGGCGAGCAGATGGCGATAAAGGCCTTCAATCCCGGTTGGCGGATGAGCGATCTATATGTGTGGGGCTACAACTCCGGGGTCCTGAACAACCCTCACTATGCCGCTGCCGTCGGCACCACCGAGCCGTCGCGACGACTGCAATACGACCGTGCCTGGCGCGGCTGCATCGACGAGGATGGCACGTACCAGTCGATCCACACCTACGGCTATGAAGCGAATGCCAATGTCGCCTGGACGATGAATGACAATGACTGGCAGGAGGCATGGCGTGTCCAGGAGCGTCGCAGTCTGCTGTACCCGATGGAGCCATTTGGTATCGGCGTGGTTGTCCGCAATCGCATGGATGATCGTGAGGATCCGGTCTTCTCCGGCGGCGGCGTCATCGGTGGCGGCGCAAACAAGATCATCGATGACTTCGCGCACCTGGTTTCACGGCTGCAGGAAGCCGGCTTGCCGGTGTCATTCTCGGCCAACCTGGACAATGCGGCGCGGTGGGATGGAACCAGCCCGATGGTGCTCTCAAAAGCCAATGAGCTGCGCGAGCATGACGCGGCTTCTTTGCAGCAGCTCAAGTCGCGGGGCGTGAAACTGGTGGCGTTGGCGCACGAGGCAAAGTTTGCTCCGGCGGTAGCGAAGGTGTTTGGCGTCGATCGTGAAGGAGAACCGCAGGGTGCGAAACTGGTGGCTGAGGAGGCAGATACCCGTGTATTTGCCAATAACGGCTGGCTGCTGGTCATCACGCCGAGGGAGCGCCTGACGGCTCGCCAGGCGGCGTTGGTGGCCAGGCATCTTGCACAATATACGACACTGCCCGTGCGCTATGGTGAAGGGTTTTCCGGCTATGGCTTCAGGATGGGAGATCAGTCATTCGTGGTGGTGGAGGACTGGATGGAGCGAGCCCGCCGCTGCGAAGTACGCATCCTGGCGGGCAGCGGGGCCAGGTCGGCCAGGGCAGTGGGCATGAACGAGCACAAGTCGCTGCAGTTGCGCCGGGATGGCGAATACTGGGTTGTCAGCTTCGATATGCGGTGTGGTGACGGGGAAGTGATCTGCTTGCAGGAGACCATGTGATGAGATTTTGTGTACCAGTTCAAGTGGCCGTGCTAGTGATCTGCATGCTGTGGGCGGTGGTTGACCGCTGTGCGGCACAGGCGGCGGAGCAGTTCCGCGTTGACGACCGCGAGCTGCGGATATGCGTGGCCGACGATCTCTCCGCGGAGGTGAAGACGGCCGCGTCGGAGCTTTTGTCCCGGTGGCAGGAACATCCGCTCCTGTCGGCGATGGCGCAGGGCAAGTCGCCCGGGGCGCTGCG
>JAKORQ010000189.1 GCA_029777755.1 Planctomycetota bacterium | reverse complement strand
GTGCAGTCGCCGCCAGACCGCCTCCAGCAATGCCGGCAGCCCACGGTGGGAAGCGCCCGAGATCGCGAAGATTTCACGCCCGCTGAGCTTCTCCCGCAGATTCACCAGCGCTTCCTCATCGGTCGCCAGGTCGATCTTGTTGGCGACGATTATTTCTTCCTTCTCCGCCAGCAGGGGGCTGAACGCCTCCAGCTCCTTGCGAATGCGGTGGTAGTTGTCGGCCGGGTCAGACCCGTCGGTGGGGAACAGATCCAGCAGATGCAGGATCAGCCTGGTGCGCTCGATGTGCTTGAGGAAATCATGCCCAAGCCCGGCGCCGGCATGGGCGCCCTCGATCAGCCCGGGGATGTCGGCGAACACCATCCGCCGCTCAGTATCCAGCTCAACAATCCCAAGCTGCGGATCGAGAGTGGTGAAGGGGTAGTCCGCCACCTTCGGGCGGGCCGCCGACACCGCCCTTAGAAGCGTGCTCTTGCCGGCATTGGGCTTGCCCACCAGCCCCACGTCGGCGATCAGCTTCAGTTCCAGGCGAATATTGCGCTCCTGCCCGATCCCACCCGGCTCGGCGAATCGCGGCGCCTGGTTGGTCGGGCTCTTGAAGTGGACATTGCCACGTCCGCCCCGGCCACCTTTGGCCACCATCACTTGTCGGCCGGGCTCATCCAGGTCGGCCAGCAGGATATTGTGGTCGGCATCGTAGATGAGGGTCCCGCAGGGCACGCGGATAATCAGGTCCTCGCCATCCTGGCCGGCGCATTTCTTGCCCAGGCCCATGCCGCCGTTGGGCGCCCGCCAGTGATGCTTGCCGGCGAAGTCGAGCAGGGTGTCCTTGGAGCTGTCGGCCATGAAGATGACCGATCCGCCGTCGCCGCCGTCGCCGCCGTCCGGCCCGCCCTTGGGGACGAACTTCTCCCGTCGGAACGACACGCAACCCTTGCCGCCGTCGCCGGCCTTCACGTAGATCTTGGCTTCATCGACAAACATGCCAGTTGAGATTCCTGCTGGTTAGCGCAATGCCCGGCTGATCGTTTCACCTGAAACATACATAAAGGCACGAAGGAATGCCTGCAAAGCGTCCCTTCGTGCCTTCATTTGCCGTGTAACTGGTTTTGTTCTCAGGCGGTCCGAACGTGAACCTTGCGGCCCTGGAACTCGACCTTGCCATCCTTCAGGGCAAACAGCGTCCAGTCGCTGCCGACGCCGACGTTAAAGCCGGGGACGAAGCGAGAACCACGCTGGCGCACGATGATTGAGCCGGCCGTTACCACCTCGCCACCAAACCGCTTGATTCCGCGGTACTGAGGATTGCTGTCACGCCCGTTCTTGGAAGAACCGCCACCTTTTTTATGTGCCATATTGCACCTAACCTCTTTTGCTCGCTTAGTTTACATTCGCCGCCGGCGCAGGGAGCTTTCGCGCGCTCCGCCAGCGAAGGGGTTGGAAGATACATTAGTTATAGCTCAGTTTCAAGCGGAAGGGGATCGACGATCCGTCTTCTCTGCCTCAAACTTTCCCATCGAGCTGCCGCAAAAGCTCCGCACAGCGCCTGATCCGCACCTCGCTGGGCACGTTTGGTTCATAGTCCTCGATGAGCAGTGGCGCCTGCACGTTGGCCGCTTTCAAGGCAGAGATCCAGGCCGGTACATAAGAGTCGGCATCCTTCAAGTCGCAGAACTCCTTGGTCACCAGGGCGCAGCCAAACTCGTCGCGGGCGTTCTTTTCCCGCCGGGAGCCGCCGATGTGGATGCAGTCGATGTGATCGCGCAGGATCGAAACCGTCAGCGACGGCGCGACCTCACCCTCGCGGTGGAAGTTGGCGATGTCCAGGATCACCCCCAGTTCGCGGGGGTCGAACTCGCGGCAGATGTTCCACGCCAGTCCCGGCGAGCAGGCGGCCGTGCCGGCGTGGGTCTCGATGATCAGCTTGATGGAGTATGGCCGGGCCAGTTCCACCGCCCGCCGGTAAAGTTCGAGGGTTTGCTTGAGGTATGCGGGAAAGTCAAAGATCTCGCGTGGATAGCTGGGCGGATTGCAGCGCACGCAGCGAGCCTCGGCCGCCGCCGCCCCGCGAATGTGCAGCAGGAGCTGCTCCTCGGGCGCATCGACATTTAGATAAGGCGCTGTTCCCCAGGGTTCCATGCCGGCCTGGCGAAGCTGGGCCGTAAGCGCCGCGCCCTGCTCGATGAGCTTCTCGGGAGTGAGATCGAAGCAGTGATTGCCCCAGTAGCTGTAGGGCTTGTTGCGCTGATCCTCGGCGATATACCTTGGCCGATACTGGTAGTAACGCAGACCGGCCGACCGGCACAGCTCAATCTGCGCCGCAAAATCCAGCTCCGGTAACATCACCGCATTTACGCCCAGCTCCATACGCACTCTCCTTCCCTTGACACATGGCAATGTACCCCGAGGAGCAATAGCAGCCAAACATGCAGATGCCGCGATAACGAGGGTATATTCCCCCTGGCAGGAGGGAAACCTGCTCCGCCGGTAATCGCATCAACTTTGTGTTTGTTAGGGGGCGTTGGGATTCCGTGAGGTATTTGACAGCCTCACTGGCCACTCCTATATTCCGCCGCTTATGACGGGCACTAGCCTCCTGACACGAGGTGGTGCAAGAAACAGACACGGTCGATTTGCGAACCGGGCGCGAATCATACCGGCATCCGTCACACACGACACACCTGTCTGGTACACAAGGTCCGGGTTTTAGGAGATTGGCATTATGGCCAAAGCGGTTGCAAAAAAGGCTGCCAAGTCCGCGAAAAAGTCGGATGGCAAAGCCACGAAAACGGTGTTCTTCTTTGGTAACGGAAAAGCTGAAGGCATGAGCGTGGCTCCCACTGATGCGGAGCGTCGGCTGATCCTCGGCGGCAAGGGCGCCGGCCTGGCCGACATGACTGCCGCCGGGCTGCCCGTGCCCCCCGGCTTCACCATCTCGATCCCGGAATGCGAGAACTACTACAAGAATGGCCGAAAGCTCTCCGAGAGCCTCAAGCAGCAGGTTCGCGACAACATGGCCAAGGTCGAGAAGGCCTTCGGCAAGAAGTTCGGCGATGTGAATGACCCGCTGCTGGTCTCGGTCCGCTCCGGCGCCGCCCGCTCCATGCCGGGCATGATGGAGACCATCCTCAACCTCGGCCTGAACGACGCCGCCGTCGAGGGGCTGGCGAAGAAGACCAACAATCCCCGCTTCGCGTACGATGCCTATCGCCGTTTTATCCAGATGTACTCCACTACCGCCATGGGCCTCTCCAAGGAGCCCATGGAGGAGATGCTCACGCACCTCAAGGAGCGCGCCGGCGTCAAGTCCGACCCCGAGCTGACCGCCGAGCAGCTCAAGGAGCTGTGCGAGCAGTTCAAGAAGTTCTACTCGGACAACATGAACGGGCAGGCGTTCCCGCAGGATCCGTATGAGCAGCTGTGGGGCGCTATCTCGGCCGTGTTCAACAGCTGGGAAGCCGAGAAGGCCGTCACCTATCGCCGCGTCGAGAAGATCACCAACCTCAAGGGCACCGCGGTCAACGTGCAGACCATGGTGTTCGGCAACATGGGTGAGACCTCCGGTACCGGCGTCTGCTTCACCCGCGACCCCAACACCGGCAAGAACGTGTTCTATGGCGACTGCCTGATCAACGCCCAGGGCGAGGACGTGGTGGCCGGCATCCGCACCCCGCTGAAGCTCATCGAGCTCTCCAAGTACATGCCCAAGGCTTACAAGCAGCTCTGCCAGGTGCGCGTGCAGCTTGAAAAGCACTACAAGGACATGCAGGACCTGGAGTTCACCGTCCAGGAAGAGAAGCTGTACATGCTGCAGTGCCGCTCCGGCAAGCGCAGCCCGGTGGCCGTGTTCCAGATCGCCGTGGACATGGTCAAGGAGAAGCTGATCACCAAGGAAGAGGCGATCCTCCGCATCAATCCTGAGGATATCGAGCGCCTGTTCTATCCTCAGCTCGATGCCAAGGTCGCCAAGAGCGCCACCAAGCTGGCCACCGGCATCAACGCTGTGCCCGGCGCCGCCAGCGGCAAGGTGGTCTTCTCCGCCGCCGAGGCCGAGGAACTGGCCGCCAAGGGCGAGAAGGTCATTCTCGTCCGCAAGGAGACCAGCCCCGAGGACGTCGGCGGTATGCACGCCGCCCAGGGCATCCTCACGGCGACCGGCGGCAAGACCAGCCACGCGGCCGTGGTGGCCCGCGGTTGGGGCAAGTGCTGTATCGTCGGCTGCGAGTCGCTGAACATCAACTACGAGAGCAAGTCGATGTCGGTCAACGGCCTGACCATCAAGCAGGGCGAGTTCCTCACGCTCGATGGCAACACCGGCGACGTGTATGTCGGCGAGCTGCCGCTGACGCTGCCCGAGCAGCCGGCCGCCTATCACACGCTGATGAAGTGGTGCGACCAGCTCCGCAAGCTGAAGGTCCGCACCAATGCCGATACTCCTTACGACGCCGAGAACGCCGTGAAGATGGGCGCGGAAGGCATCGGCCTGTGCCGCACCGAGCACATGTTCTTCGACACCGACGAGCGCCGCCTGGCGATCCAGGAGATGATCGTGGCCGGCACTGTCGAGGCCCGCAGGGCCGCCCTGGCCAAGCTCCTGCCGTTCCAGCAGGCTGACTTCGAGGGCATCTTCAGGGCGATGGCCGGCAAGCCGGTGACGATCCGCCTGATCGATCCGCCGCTGCACGAGTTCACCCCGAAGGATGATGCGGGCGTTGAGAAGCTCTCCAAGGTCACGGGCCTGAGCCCCGAGGCCATCAAGCATCGCTGCGAGCAGCTCCACGAGAGCAACCCGATGCTCGGCCACCGCGGCTGCCGCCTGTGCATCACCTACCCCGAGATCCTGGAGATGCAGGTCACCGCGATCATCAAGGCGGCGATCGCGGTCGCGGCGAAGGGAGTCAAGGTCTTCCCCGAGATCATGATCCCGCTGACCATCGACAAGAAGGAGCTGCAGATCCAGGTCGAGCAGGCCCGCGCTATCGCCGATGGCCTGATCAAGGAAGCCAAGGCCCGCAACGTGAAGTACATGATCGGCACGATGATCGAGATTCCGCGAGCCGCGCTGCTGGCGGACCAGATCGCCGAGGTCGCCGAGTTCTTCTCCTGCGGTACCAACGACCTGACGCAGATGACGCTGGGTCTTTCCCGCGACGACGCCGGGCGGTTCCTGCCGATCTACGTCGCCAGCGAGAAGGACGGCGGCAAGGGCATCTTCAAGAACGATCCGTTCCAGTCGCTGGACCAGGATGGCGTGGGCCTGCTGGTGCGGACGGCCATCGAGAAGGGCCGCTCCACCCGACCGAACCTCAAGGTCGGCATCTGCGGCGAGCATGGTGGCGACAGCACCAGCGTGAAGTTCTGCCACAAGATCGGCATGGACTACGTGAGCTGCTCGCCCTATCGCGTGCCGATCGCCCGCTTGGCCGCCGCACAGGCTGCCATCGCGGACGCCCAGGCGGCCGCCGCCAGCAAGAGCACGGCCCGCAAGGCGTCGGCTCGCAAGACCGCTGCCCGCAAGCCGGCGGCGAAGTCGAAAAGGAAGTAAACTTCAGCTTTGAAAGCCTTAGCTGAGACAAGGACAACGCCCACGGATCGAAAGGTCCGTGGGCGTCTTGTTTCTGAAGATGGCCCGAGCGCCTGTCCTGCAGGCTGCGGCGCTTCAGATCGTCGGATGTCTGTTCACCGAGACCCGCCGATTCCACTTTCCGCGGAATCTTCGCAAGCCACTGCAGAGCAGTCGATGGGTGGGATTATTTCGGACGATCAAGCACGAACTGGGCGGCGGCGACCAGTGCTGTCTTGGCTTCTGATTCCGGCAGCTCGGCGAGGCAGTCCAGCGCCTCGTTGATTAGCGCCGTTGCCTTGGCGCGGGCGTACTCCACGCTGGGGCTGGGCAGGATAAGGTTGCGGATCTTCTCCGCCCGATCCGGCTCGTTGCCGGTGAGCAGGGAGACGAGCAGATCGCGATGCTGCTTGGGAGCGGTGCGCATGAAATGGATCATGGGCAGCGTCATCTTCCCTTTCTCGATGTCGGTGCCCAGCGTTTTGCCGACATCGCGCACGTCGCCGACCAGGTCGAGCAGGTCATCCTGGATCTGGAACGCCTCGCCGATGCGCCGGCCATAGCGCTCCATCTTCTGGGCCAGCTCCTCAGTAGCGCCGCTCAGGCGGGCGCCCAGCAGGCAGCAGGCGCCGCATAGGCTGGCCGTCTTGCGGGTGATGATCTCCATGTAGGTCTGCTCGGTCAGGGCGTAGTTGCCGCGATTGTCGATCTGCAGCAGTTCCCCTTCGCATACCTCGTTGGTGGTGGCGGCGATGGTTCGCGATGCCATCTGTGAATCGAGGCTGGAGCAAAGGTGGAAGCTGTGGCTGATGAGATAATCGCCAAGCAGGATGGCGGCCTCGTTGCCGCGCAGGTGGTTGATGGTCGGGCCCTTTCGGCGAAGCTCGGCGTCATCCAGCACGTCATCATGGATGAGCGTGGACATGTGCGCCATTTCCACTACCGTTGCGATAGTGATATGGGCAGGCGTCAGGTTCCCGCAGGCCTTGCCGGTCAGAAGTACCAGCATCGGGCGCAGCATCTTGCCCCGGAAGCGACTGACATGCTTCACCAGCGCCCTCACGCAACTGAGCTTGCTTTCAAGCTCTGTGTCGAAGACTACCGCGACCTGGCGGAGTTCAGCTTCAATACAATCGGTGAGCGACGCTAACGAGCGAGACATTAACTGTTTCTCCGAAGCAATAAAGTTTAGGAAAAAGAGAGTGGGGTATTATAGCGCCTGAGCAGCGTTTGCGACACACGATAGAGCGAACTGAGCGGTAATCTTTAGATAGTAAAGACTAATTATGCAGGAAGCTTACCTGGACAACAATGCCACCACTCGGCCGGCCCCGGAGGTCATCGAGGCGATGGCCGACAGTATGGCGAAGGTGTTCGCCAATCCCTCCAGCGTGCATCGACCGGGGCAGCAGGCGCGAAAACTTGTTGATGATGCCCGGGAAAAGGTCGCATCGCTGATAGGGTGCGCGCCGGCCGAGGTGATGTTCACCAGCGGCGGCACGGAGTCGATCAACACTGCCATCGCCGCCTTGCTCAAGGTGCGTAAGCCGCGCAACAGGATCATCACCAGCGCCGTGGAACACTCGGCCACCCAGGGTGCGTGTGAGCTGGCTCGCGAGCGCGGCGCCACGATAGTGGAGATCAGTGTCGATCAGCAGGGCGCCCTGGACATGGATCAGTTCCGCCGGGAACTGGCAGGCGACGATATTGCGCTGGTGAGCATCATGTGGGCCAACAACGAGACGGGCGTGGTCTTCGATATCCCCGCCATCGCCGAGGAATGCCGCAGGGCGAAGGTGCCGCTGCACTGCGATGGCACCCAGGCGGTGGGGAAGATTCCGGTGGCCGTGCGCGATGTGCAGGTGGACATGCTCAGCTTCGCTTCCCACAAGATTCACGGGCCCAAGGGAGTGGGCGGGCTGTATGTACGATGGGGCCAGCGCACAGCGCCGCTGATAGCCGGCGGCCCTCAGGAGCGCAATCGTCGCGGTGGAACGGAAAACGTGCCGGGCATCGTTGGTTTCGGAGTAGCGGCCGAGCTGGCAAAGCAGCACCTCCCCGAAATGACGGAGGTGGCAAAGCTGCGCGACTACTTCGAGAGCCAGGTATTGGCAGGCATCCCCGATTCATACGTGAACGGATCGACTGAGCATCGCCTGCCCAACACCAGCAACATCGGCTTCTCCCGCCTGGAGTCGGAGGCGATCCTGATGCTGCTGTCGGAGCGCGGAGTCTGTGCGTCGGCCGGCGCTGCATGCAGCAGCGGTAGCCTGGAGCCATCCCACGTCCTGAAGGCGATGAAGATCGATCCGAAGATCGCCCACGGCGCCATCCGCTTCAGCCTCTCACGCTACACGACAAGGGAGGAGATCGACTACACGCTAAGCGTTCTGCCGGAGGTGATCACCCGCCTGCGCCAGGTTCTACCGGTGGGGTGAAAGGCGGCATCATCGCGTTCAGTGTTGTGCTTGGTTCAGGAGCAGGAACAGTCTACAGATGATCTGTGTCATTCAGCGAGTGTTGCGTGCCAGTGTGACGGTTGATGGTTCAGTGGTGGGCGAGATTGGGCCGGGGATGGCGGTGCTGGCGGCAGTGCATCGGGATGATTCGCCGGCCGATATCGAATGGACGGCCGGGAAGCTGGTGGCCATGCGCCTGTTCCGCAATGGAGAGAAGCATTTCGACCTGGATGTGAAGCAGGTTGGGGGATCGATCCTGCTGGTGAGCAATTTTACGGTGGCTGCCAGTACGCGGCATGGCCGGCGCCCGTCGCTTGATCAGGTCGCGCCGCCTGAGATGGGGGCGAAGCTCTTTGATCTGCTTGTCGATCGCGTGCGGTCGCTGGGTGTACCGGTGGCCACTGGAAAGTTCGGCGCGGATATGAAGGTGGAGATTGTCAATGACGGACCGGTGACGTTCCTGGTGGACAGCCGCCAGGCGCGATAGAAGCGGGTGGCTCGCGAAGGGAAGTGGAGGCACGGAGAAAATAAAGAGCGACGAAGTAACTGAGTCGCCTCTGGCCTCTCGATGCCGGTCAATGTGAATGCGACACGGGCATACTTCTGCCGACTCGGTGTCTCGCGGCTTGAGGACAAGCCGCGGCACAGGAGGTTGAGCAGCGCTAGCCGTAGATTCGCCGCATCTCGTCCAGGAAGCGGCTGACCGAGTACAGTTCATACGCCTCGGCGCGCGACTGGTCGGATAGCTTTCGTCGCAGGATCGGGCTTTCCATCAACGTAAGCAGCCGCTGGGCGAGTTTGCGCGACGTGCGTGGCCAGTAGAGCAGGGCGGTGTGGTGATCTTCCAGCAGCTCACTGACCGGGCCGGTCGCGGGGCCGACCAGTGGCAAGCCGCCGGCCATGCACGCCAGCACGGGGATGAGAGCCAGGCGGTCAGGCGCGGAGATAACCCCCGCGTCGGCGGCCGGGACGAGCTGCTCAAATCGCACATCATCTCCGAGCATCTGCCTTGCATTCACGAGTATCGTGCCGTTCAGCGCGGCATGCGTTCGCTCCACCGTCTCCACCTGTTCGCCGGTTCCCAGCAGGAGGATGCGATAGCTCTTATCCATCTCGGCCAGAAGAGTCACCGCCAGCACGGCAAGTTGATGATCCGCATGGCGGGCACTCTCGCCTGCCAGCAGGATTACCTTGTGCTCCGGGGAAAAGCCTAGGCGCCGGCGAAGATCATCATCCCGGCTGATGGTGCGCAAGATGCGGATACCGGGGCGCACCAGTGAGCATGACTCAGGCGGGATCCCGCGGGTGATGAGCAGGCGATCCTCGCCTGAACTGAGGGGCATCACGTGGATCGTCCGCCGCGCCATGGCCGAGCGCAGCCAGCGGATGGAGGAAAGCGGATCATCCGGCAGCGGCGTGAACAACAGAGGCTTATTGGCTGCCAGGGTTGCCAGCCGCATGGCGCGATCGCCCCAGGCATGCACGAGGTCTACCGATGAAGCAATGCGGCGCAGCTCCACAAACTGCCGGATCCCTCGAGCAAAACCATCGCGAGTGACGCGATACTCAAGGAACTGATAGTCGCCCGCGAGGCCGAGCGTTATCTGTTCCAGGCAACGCGTTGTCTGGAGATCGCGCTGAGCATCGATAAGTAGCAGGATCCGCTTCACGGCCGACGTACCTTAGCGGAAATGCCACAGGAGAAAAGCGGCACTTTGCCCTTTCAACAGATCTGCTTACCCGTCTCCAGGCTGATCAGGACCGCCTCGCCGGGGGAGAGCGGCCCGGCGCACTCGGCCGGCGTTGTCGGCTGGTCGGAGAAGTTGGCGATCAGCCGATAGCGCACGCCATCCGCCCCCTGCAGGTCAACAGTCCGCAGCAATCCATCGGAACCGTAACTGGTCGTGCGGGCGGTCTGCTGCATCTGGTCGGCGGTGGCGCCGGTGCGCGTCAGCCAGGCGCAGTCGATCAGGACTTCGCCGGGGCTGGCAGGACGAGTGCCAACGATGCCCGGCCAGCACAACTCCTCGACGAATAGCGTACGGTAGCGCCCGCCACGCCGGTCCGCGGCGCGCGAGATCACCAGGCTTTTGCTTCCGTATATGCCCAGCACACCCACCGCACCGGAGACCGCCCAGCGGCTGTTGAGATCGATCAGCTCGTCCAGGCTGGCGGGGCTTGCCAGAGTCAATGTGCCCGACTGCGACACTATCTCCCGGCGAAACCCCTGGTACACATCGTTGGGCAGATTCAGGTGCAGTCCCTTTATCTCGCAGGGATAGCTGCGGTAGTTGACGGCGGTCGCGAACTGCATACCCACCACGGTGTGCCCATCCGGCAGGGCGGCGAAGATGATCTGGTGCTCGGCCGCCGGCGCACTGCTTCGCCAGCCGTCGTCCAGTTTCAGGTCGAGTCCCTCGGCGATGCAGCCGCAGGTGATGAAGCCGCCGGTAAATGTCTTGATGGCATGCCGCATGACCTTGCGATGGCTGGTGAGGCCGTACTCAAGGCTGTCGCTGGCGCCGATGAAACGAACATAGCCGGCCAGATTTCGCAGCCACTCGGCCTCGTCGCCCCGCCCAGGCGGCAGGCACATCCCCTGCGCCAGCCCCGATGCCCGCCAGGAAAAGCTTGCCAGGCGCGTGGGGCAGCGGTGTAGCACCGCGCCATGCTCCTGGTCAGACCAGACACCTTCGCAGGATTGCTCGAACTTCTCGATGGTGGGGGCGGCGGCGAGTCTCATGGAATCGACCAGATCGAGATAAACGATGAGCTGTCCCAGGGCATTGGCCCGGTCGGATTCCAGGCGGCAGTAGTAGTAGGGGCTCCACCGCTTCATGGCATCCAGGCGATCGCCATAAAAGCTGCCGTCGCCGTTGTGGTCGAATTCCTTCTGCATGAGCTGCAACTGCCGCGGCACTATCGCCAGCGCATCGGTGTCGCCAAGATGGTCGGCCGCGTAGAGCAGCGATGGCAGCAGGAACTCCTGGCAGTAGCCATAGCGTGCCCGCGTGTCGCCGCCGATGCGTGCCAGTCGGCCATCGGTGAAGACCATTCGCCGAAGTACCTGCCACAGGTCGCGCTGGTGGTGGTCGAGGGTTTCCGGCCGGTCTTTGCCAAGCATCTTCAGGTCAAAGTGCAGGATGGCGGCGTTGGAAGCGCAGATCACCATGTAGCCGACGTTGAGATAGCCGTGATGATCCAGCGCGAAATCGGGGAAGAAATTCGCCCCGCGGAAGCGCTGACAGATCGGCTTGCCGGCGACAATGGTCGGGTCGGAGGCGTCGGCCGGGATGCTCACGCCGTTGATGAAGAACTCGTGGGCCCTCTCGCGCCAGGCGGAGGCGCGGGGATGGTCGGGATAGCTCTCGGCCGTCCGCCAGCAGATAGCGCCGTTCCACAGGTTCGACTCAGGCTTGTTCTTGCCGGAGCTGTTCCACTGGCCGGCGACGATCTCGTAGTGGTCGGTCAGCCAGTTCGCCTCGGAGATGAGTACCCGGCGAACCATATCGCGGTCCTCATCGGTGAGATGTTCATCCAGCAGGTACATGCCATGCATGAAGCGCTCAAGGGCAAGGGCAGTGATCCAGGTGTTGCCCCATTGCACACTGTCATGGAGCGTGCCTTTCCCGATAGCCAGGTGAGCGCCCAGCGAGAAGCGGAAGGCGGCCAGGGCGCGATAGAGGCAGCGCTGGCGATGGGATGGGGGCAGATCCTCGCCGAACCTTGCCAGCACGGCCATGGCGGCCGCGTACTTGAGGTTGGTGTGGTTTCCCCAGTGGTCGTAGCCGGTGCCATAGCAGCCCAGCGCCGGGTTCTCCGGGCAGCTGTACCACCATTTCTCTGCAGCGTCCGACCAGCGTGCCAACAACGATAGTGCAGTCTTGCGAATCTCCGATGTGATCATGCCAGGTGCATTCTACCGCATTGTACTGCGTAAACCACACAACGGTGGGCTGGGTTGCAATAATGAAGGTGAATTGCATGTAAAGGTGCGTTTGGCAATGTGGAGGCCAGACCATACAATGCCTGCCCACGGGCGATGGCGATGCCCGATGACGTGGAGCTCGTAAGCTGATGGCAACTAATACTGTCCGCGAAATTGCGTATGGCCTGGCTCCCGGCGGCGGAGATGAGACGATCGACGTCGCCTCGGAGGAAATGCTCGTCAACATGGGCCCGCAGCATCCGTCCACCCACGGCGTGCTGCGCGTGATCTTGCGCACGGACGGCGAAATGGTCCTCGAGGCCGAGCCGCACATCGGCTTCCTCCACCGCTGCAAGGAAAAGATCGCCGAATACCTGAACTATTACCAGTATGTCGGCTATACCGACCGCCTGGACTACCTGGCGGCGATGAACAACAACCACGCCTGGGCGATGTGCGTGGAGAAACTGGCCGGCATCGAGGTGCCTCGGCGCGCCGAGTACATCCGCGTGATCGCGGCGGAGCTTAACCGTATCGCCTCGCACCTGGTCTCTTTTGGCACCTATGGCATGGACCTGGGTGCGTTTGCCCCGTTCCTCTATGCATTCCGCGAGCGCGAATACATCCTCGACCTGTTCGAGCAGCTGTGCGGCGCCCGCCTGACACTCTCGTATATCAACGTCGGCGGTGTGACGTGGGATCTTCCCCCGGGGTTCCTCGACAAGCTGGAGGAATTCCTCGACTACTTCGAGCCAAAGATCGTCGAGTATGACCGCCTGCTGACCTACAACCACATCTTCATCCGGCGAACCGCCAACGTGGGTGTGGTGACTCGCGACCTGGCAACGCGCTACGCGCTGTCCGGCCCAATGATCCGTGGCTCGGGTGTTCCGCTGGATCTGCGGCGCGATCGGCCGTACTCGGTTTACCCTGAGCTGCAGTTTGATGTGGCCGTCGGCACTGGTGCCCAGGGGACCCTTGGCGACTGCTGGGATCGCTATTGGGTCAAGCTGGAGGAGATGCGTCAGAGCGTCCGCATCCTGCGGCAGTGCATCAAGCAGATTCCGGATGGCTCGTTCCGGGCGAAGCTGCCGCGTGCCATGCGAGTTCCGCCGGGCGAGGTGTATGGCGAGTTTGAGAACCCACGCGGCCACCTGGGCTTCTTCATCGAGAGCCAGGGCGGCACCATGCCCTACCGCCTGAAGATCCGCGGGCCGTCTTTCGTGAACCTTGCCTGCATCAGCGAACTGTGCCGCGGCGTGCTGCTTGCGGACGTGCCGGCCATCATTGGCTCAATCGACGTCGTTATGGGCGAAGTCGACCGCTGAGCCGAAAAGCGAAGAGTAAATCGCAAATCGAAATTCGCGAGTAGTGTGGTGTGGGCCAGCACCCGCATCGCGAGCACGCCTGCATGGATCACCTTATCTCCCGCAGTGCCGCCGGCCTCGTCATGTCCTATCGCTGCGCCATAGGCGTTGCACAACAAACCGATTTCAGAAGAACAAGTCTGTGTCCCTCCGTGTTCATCTGCGGTTCCTTCAAACTTCATGGCCGTCGCTAGATCCCCGACGTTGTCCCGCCCCAGCCTAGCCAGCCGATGGCGTCGTTGTGCGGCAGCTCCGTGCGACCCTCGTTGAGCAGCTTGCCATCCTGCACGTGGGGATTGTTCTCTTCCATCAGGTGCTGGATGAAGCGCTGGCGTATCGGCTCGACCAGTTCTCTATTCCCCGACAGGTCGCGCGTCTCGTGCGGGTCATTTTTCATGTCGAATAGCAGCTCCCGGCCATCCTCGACGAAGTAGAGGTACTTGTAGCGGCCATCATGGAACATGTGCGAGCCGCTGATCTGGCCGTGGATGTGGTCATTCACCTGGTTTGATTTGCCCAGGAGCACCGGCAGGGCGCTTCGGGCATCGATGTCTTCCGGGATGGTGGCGCCGCCCAGTTCCAGGATGGTGGGATAGAGATCCGCGAGGTTGACCAGCGCGTCGCTCACCTGCCCGATGGCCGGCGACATCCAGCGCGGCAGGCGTGCGATGAACGGCACGCGAGCCGATGGCTCCAGGAAGCTGCTCTTGCAGAAGTCGCCAAAATCGCCCAGCAGTTCGCCATGGTCGGAGGTGTAGATGACGGCTGTGTCCTGCCACATGCCCGCCTTCATCAGCGCCCCAAAGAGCCGTCCAAGCTGGTGATCGATATTGGTGATCATTCCGTAATAGACGCCGCGGGCCTTGCGCATCTCGCCGGGCTTCATGGGTATGGCATGATTGCCCCGGCGATGGACCTCCATCGCATAGGGAGCGCGACCACGGGCCCACTGGGGGATGTTCGGCTCGGGGATCGGCTCGTTGTCGTACATGCTGTAGTACGGTTCGTGGATCATCAGCGGCGGATGCGGATCGACCAGCGAGATCCACAGGAACAGCGGGGCGGTCTTATCGCGGTCGTAGATCGCCTCGATGCCGCGATCAATGGCCCAGTCGGTGCTGTACAGTTCCGGCGGGAAATAGCTCATCGAGGGATTCAGTTCGTTTCTCCCCAGCCCTGTGAGATTGGTGTCACGCCCCATGCGGGCGACCTGCTC
>JAKORQ010000188.1 GCA_029777755.1 Planctomycetota bacterium | reverse complement strand
TCCGAGCGCGAACTGCTCGACCTTGATCCCCACGTACTTCGCGGCGAGGAAGTGCCCGAACTCGTGGATCAGCACGATCAGACTGAAGCCGACTATCAGTAGGATGATGTCCATCAGGCAATTTCCTTTGTCGCCATTAGCCCGGGGAAACCGCAACCCGGCCGGCCCGCATGAACTCTTCAGCGCGAGCCCTGGCCCATCGGTCAGCTTCCATCAGGTCTGCCAATCCGGGCGAACTGACCGGAGTGTGACTCTCTATTGTACGCTCCACCACCCTGGCGATTTCGCCAAAGCGGATTCTTCCCTGCGTGAACGCGGCCACCGCCGCCTCGTTGGCGCCGTTGAGAACCGCACCAAATGTGCCTCCCCGTTGCGCCACGCTGTATGCCAGGCGCAGCGCCGGGAAACGCTGATGGTCCGGCGGCTCGAACGTCAGCGAGAACGCATTCATCAAGTCGAGCTTGCGGGTACACCCCGCCACACGATCGGGATAGGTAAGCGCGTACTGGATGGGAGTTCGCATGTCCGGCGGCGACAGTTGCGCCACCACCGAGCCATCCACGAACTCAACCATCGAATGAACTACCGACTCGGGATGGATGACTATTTCCACTTTCTCGGGCGGTAGATCAAACAGCCAGCAGGCCTCGATCAGCTCCAGCCCCTTGTTGAACATGGTGGCCGAGTCGATCGTGATCTTGTTGCCCATTCGCCAGGTGGGATGGTTGAGGGCGTCCTGCAGCGTAGCGTTCTCGATCTGCTCCATGGACGCCGAACGGAACGGACCGCCGGACGCGGTGAGAATGACTCGCTTTACCTCGCTGCCGCGCCCGGCCTGCATGGCCTGGAAAACGGCCGAGTGCTCGGAATCCACCGGCAGGATCGACACACCCTTCCTGCGGGCTAGCGGGATTACCAGCGAACCGGCGACCACCAGCGCCTCCTTGTTCGCCAGGGCGATGGTCTTGCCCGAATCGATGGCCGCCAGCACCGCTGGCAGGCCGGCCGAGCCGACGATGGCCGCCAGCACGATGTCGATGTCATCGCGCTGCACCATCTCCACAAGCCCATCCGCGCCGCAGTAGCTGTCCACCCCCAGCGAACGCAGGGTGTCATGGAGCTGGGCGTGCGTCCGGTGATCAGAAAGCGCAACTGCGCTGGGCCGATACTCACGTACCTGCTCCATCAGGAGCTTGCCCTGCCGGTGCGCGGAGAGCGCCACCGCCCGGTACGGCTCACCCAGATGGCGGATCACCGACAGCGCGCTGGTACCAATGGATCCTGTCGAACCCAGGATCGCGACACGTCTGCCGCCGCTATGCATACCAACCGTCCACCTTCGGATATGACGGCAGCATCACTGCCGCGAACTTGTCCACAAGCTCAGTCATCCGTCGCACTCTTACTCGATGCCGCAGCACTTCTTGTACTTCTTGCCGCTGCCGCAGGGGCAGGG
>JAKORQ010000187.1 GCA_029777755.1 Planctomycetota bacterium | reverse complement strand
TGCAGCCACGGTGTATGAGGGGTTTGACTACGTCCAGGGAACGGATGTCGGCGGCCTTAATGGAGGCACCGGCTGGTATGGTTCGTGGACTGGGCCGAGCGGCGACGCAACGATCCAGTCACCTGGAATGTCGGAAGGCGGCCTGCCCGGTACAGGCAATCGCCTGCTGCTCACTCGCACCGGGTCGGGCAGCACCACGGCAGTCCGTCAGGTCTTTGCCTCAAACCAGGCATCCGGCACCTACTGGCTGAGCCTGATGATCGACAACCATGGTGGACACTCCACCGCCTTTGGATTTGCCCAGCTGGCTGATTCCAATGGCCAGCCGCTTGTGGAGGTCCGTTTCTCCGCCAACGGCAACTGGTCATTGCGAAATGGCTCGGGCACATCCTCCGACACCGGCATCGCGGCCGACAGTGCTATGCTGGTCATCAAGGTCGACATGGATAGCGACCGCGCCGATATGTGGGTGAACCCGACACTGGGAGCCGAACCTCCTGCCACCAGTAATGCAAATGTAGCGCTGGCAGCCAATGGCGACTTCAACAGCCTAAAGCTCCGCGTTCAGACCGGCACAGGCAGCGCGTCTGCATCATTCGATGAGATTCGCATCGGCGACAGCTTTGCCAGCGTCGTGCCCGAGCCGGGCATGGTTGCCCTGGCGGGTCTGGGTGCTGGCTTGGTGGGCCTGCGTCGGCGCAGGCAGTAATATTGATCGGATGATTCATCCGCCCGCCGCGCCGCTTATGGTGCGGCGGTTTATTTACACTCGCCGGGGATCGAGCCATCCCGCATCCCCTGCAGAGCACATCGAGACTGGAGGAATGTCTACATGCTCACATTGAACGGGCGCAAGTTGTTGCTGGGCGGCGTTCATGACCATTTTGCCAGGGCGGATCGCGAAAACCCGTCCGTCTTCCTCGCGGCTCTCAACTATTACCACTACGACTTCGTGACCATGATGTGTGGCCCGGATGTCGATGATCCGTTGCGCAAGACCGCCGCGGCCATCACTGAACATCCCAGCCTATACCCGGGACGCGAAGATGCCTTCGGCTGGGCGCATCTTGTCACCATCAACCCAACCGCGCCGCCACTTCCCTCGGCCGACCCGGACATCCGCGGCGTCCTGCGCCATCTCAAGAAGACTTGCGACCTTGTAATCGTCGCCCACCCTATCTACATAGCATGGGAGACGCTGTTTGAGACCGGCCTGGTGGATGAACTGCTCGATGAAGGGCTGCTCGATGGCATCCAGTTCACGGCCGACTACATCGACAACCCCGATTCTCGCGAGCGGGAACTGTGGAAGTGGTACCAGCAGCGCGAAGCCCGCGGCTATCGCACGCCGATAGTGGGAGGTTGGGATCTTCACCTGATGAAGCAGATCAAGGGGATTCCGCCGGTACTCTACTCAGGAAAGTTCATCCCCGATGGCCACTATGAGGCGCCCTGCTCAAGCAGAACGATCGTCTTCGCGGAGGAGAACAGCCTGCCGGCCATCTGCCAGGCCATCCGCGAAGGACAGACGGTCTTCGAGCGCCTGCCTGATGGACGGCTGTACGGACCGTCCGACCTGGTCGAGTTCCTGCATACAAACGGCTACCGCGAGGCTGTCACGGAGCTGGATCGTCGACGTGATGCTGTCACACTTCATGTTGATCGTCCGCTGCAAGCCGGTGAGCGCGGGCGACTCACGGTTTCCCATTCCGGCACGCTGCACCTGCCTACTGGCTTGCGCCAGACAACTCAGGTGCCCGTAACGGGCGGCGAGCCGATCGACTGGCCAAAGG
>JAKORQ010000186.1 GCA_029777755.1 Planctomycetota bacterium | reverse complement strand
TAGTCGATGGCGTTGACCTCACCGTCGTAGTTGAAATCGCCGCCGGCCCAGTATGGGGATGACCCCATGCGGGCATAGTCCGCTTCATCAATGAGGCCATTGAGGTCGGTATCGCCATAGCGCACCAGCGCGATGATCACATCATTGGTGAGCAGATTCCCCACGCCTGCGAAGCTTGCATACAGCGGTGAGCCGGCGCCATCGTCATTGCGGAATACGCCCAGCGCGGACAGGAACGTCGCATCATCATGCGCCACCTGCGATCCGATCCCCTCGCCGATCCACCGCCCGCGAAACGCGTTGCCCACAAGGGCATGCAGCGCATCTACATCGCCATTGCGCACGATCAGGGCGTTGTCGGAGATGTCGATAGATGCGCTCGCCGCCAGTTGCAGCGCTGCCGTATCAAGCGCTCCACTGGAGGGCGCGATCCGCAACTGACCGCCTTCCACATCCAGGCGGGCAAGTGCGATGCCGCCGGTGAGATTCAATTGGCCAGCGCCACGCTTGGTGAGCGTCTTGTCATCGCTCTCTTGCAGGATGCCCAGGCTCAGCGCGCTCTCGGCCGAGTGCGTCTGCACAACCAGGTCGCGCTTGAGTGTGAGCGGGGTGCTGATGGAGTGCTGACCTTCGACCACATCGATCAACGCCTTGCCGGCGGCTGTATCCAGTGTCAGCCCGCCTGGGCCGACGATGTCGTAGCCGTGGCTATTGCGCAGGTAGATCAGTCCGACGGTGGCCGGGGTATCCACGCTGACGGTTCTGCGGGAAGTGGCGATGCCGGTGAAGTGTGCCTCAGCGCCGGAGGAGTTGGGCACCAGCGTTGTCCAGCTTCCTGCACTGTTCCAGCTCGCATTGCCATCCACATTCCATGCCGGCGGCGTGATCACATAGACCGGCTCCTGTGAGAGTGACAGCGTCAGCACTCCATCGTCGGTGGTCATCCACTGCGGATTGCCCATCCAGTCGTACACCGTCACGTAATCCAGCCCGGTGTAGAGCTGGTAGGTGGTGGGCGAATTGCCGTAGTCCCACAGCGCCTGCACCATGCGCGATTCTTCCTCACGCTTGAAGCGATAGCCCCAGCGCGTGCCGCCCATGTCCTCCATCGCGCCGGCCGAGTCATGTCCATCCAGCAGCAGCGTCATGGCCGCGTATGCCGGCACGATCGGCTTGGGAGCCGCCTTTTCCGGGCCCCAGGGCGTGCCGTTAACCAGGTTGTAGAAGAAACCGTAACGCTCAATGGTTCCGCCGAGGCTATAGCTGTAATCGACGGCATAGAACGCGATGTTGAACTCGAACCCTTCGCCGAGTGTGATGAGATTCTCGCGGATCAACGTGCGGGCCACGCGCAACTCGCCGGCCAGCGTGCCATCATCGGCCATTCCCTGCTCGGTGCCGTACATGGGGATGCTCTTGCCGCCGCCGTACTGCTGGAGGATGCCCTTGAGATAGCGGATGCGGTCGACCATTCTCTCGGCCTCGGGCGAGCCGGCGTCCCATGCGGCCGCGTAGTAGGGGTGGGCGGTGTAGGCATCGAGATAGTTGGCCAACCCTTTCTGGAACAGCGCTACCGATTGCGTCTCGCGCTCGTAGTGGTTGGGGTATGCCCCCTCGGCGTGGATACCCATCGTCGGGCCGGCCACCACCGCCTTGGGGTCGACCGAGTGTATCGCGTTGTAGGCGATCTCGTAGATGCGCAGTAGCTGCTCGTCGGTGCCATTGAAGCCCCAACTACGGATCGGCTCCCAGGTGATCTGGTAGATGTCCTTCTCGCGGTCGGGGTACTTGGCGACGAACGCCTGGGCTGCCTTCTTTACATACTGTTCCCACGCCACTTCTCCCTCAGGAGTAAGCGCGCCGGTGTTGTAGCGCAGGGTGGAGGGAATGACCGCCCACGCCGGAGCGACGAACAGGGTCGGCAGACGATACGTTTTCCATGGCTCTGTCGGCGTGCTGCCGGCGTTGCCATCCCACTGGCCGGCGTAGTTCGGCTCGTTGCGGCTCCACTCAAACCCGCCATCCAGCCCCCAGCGGGCGCCCAGGTACTGCATGGCGGCATTGCCCCAGTTCCGGCCAAAGCCTCCCTGTATGCCAAAGCGACTCTTTGCCTCGCCATAGTCCACCCGCTGGGCAGGATCGGGAACCACCGCATAGGTCAGGTACCCGGCGCCGCGGCTGCCGGAGGCGGAGAGCTGCACGCCATTGGAGAGCTGGGCATTGGCACGGTAGTAGCCCAGCTTGCCGGCCGGCGCGTCGATGGTGCCGCTCCACTTGCCCGATGAGTCGGCGGTGACAGGGACGGTGCGCGTCTCGATCACCTCGCCGCGCTCATTGACGAAAGTGAGCTGGAGGTTGAGTGACTGGCTGGGCGCCATGCCGGCGGCGGAGAAGGTGAGCTGAACGCCGCTGCCGGCCGATACCACGCTCATGTCGGGGCTGCTGGTATCGCCGGTGAGGGTGATGGCCGCCTGCGCTGCGACGGACGATACGGCCGCGGTGAGCGCGGCAAGCCGATGCCAGTAGGTCATGCGTGCCTCCTGTGAAACATTCCCACGCGATGGGTTAATATAACCCACCACTTTTCACAGGCTCAATCTTTTCTTGCCGCGAATTGCCAGAAATCGCATGTGGTGCGCAGACAGTGGGTTATCGACCGGCGGCCAGGCGCAGACGCGTGAATCCGCCGCGCGGCAGGCGGGCTTCCTGCCCCCACTGGATATGGGATCGCACCGCCAGACGCCCGGTCGGGTCACCCGGGTAGAGCAGGCGGACCTGGATCTCCGCGGAGCTGGCCTGGCGCATCTCGTCGGCCTGCTGATGCGTCACGCCTTCCAGCTCCAGAAGCTGCTCCGGCATATAGCGGGCCAGCAGCGTGGGGGCGTCCGGCGAAGCATCGCGCTCGATATCGCGCGTGAACGACCGGATCTCCAGTTCATCGGCGATCTGCTGGGCGTTGATCAACGCTGTGCCGGTGGCGGAGGCCTTGTGAACGATTACGTCACTTACGCGGACATTGCGCACCTGCCCAACTCCGCGGGCGAAACGCGGGTCTTTCTCATCGAACACCGGCACCCGGCAGCCGCGGGCGCCATCCATGTTGAGAACCGCGATGTCGCAACCGCCGCGGATGTGGTCGATGTCGATGTTCTCGATCGGCGAGACAACGCTGAGCATACGGACGAAGGTATGGCACTGGTCGGCGACGATGTCCGACACATGGATGTTGGTGATCGGCCCGCACTCGCCGCCAAAGCACTCCACGCGGTCGAGGGCATCATCGGCATTCATCGCCACCATGTCGTCGTTGGGTGTGCAGCGGCCCAGCCCGCGCAGGTGACGGATGATGCCGTGATGGCAATGCCCGGCCAGGTGCACGCCGTCGTTGTTGTTGCAGGGATGCTGGGCATGGAAGCGGATGTGCTCGACGATGAAGTTGCTCACCCGCGTGAGGCGCAGGTAATAGGATTGGGCATCGCACAGCATGCAGTCGCTGATGGACAGCTTGCTGACGTTGCGGAAGTTGATCATCACGCCGCCATACTTGCCCGGGTCGACGAGCTTTTCGCCGCGAGGGTTGTTGATGTTGTTGCCCGACCAGGTGCCGCCGGTGATCTCGATATCATGGTTGCCGGCCTCCGGGTCGCGATTGGCCAGAAGAAAGTCGTTCCATACCTTGCCCACGCCGTCGGCCAGCATGATCAGCGCCTGCGGATGTGCGATGATGCGCGTGCGCGACCCGACCAGCAGCGTCCGCCCGATGATATATCTGCCCGGAGGAATGACGATGGTGCCGCCCTGGTCCAGGGCCTTCTGGATAGCCGGCGCATCATCGGCCGACCCGTCCCCCCGCGCGCCAAGATCCTTCACATTGACGGACGCCGCCGGGGCCTGTGCATACGCTGTCTCGCTCATCTCACTTCCTTCAACTAATACAGGGTCCGGCGAATGATCTCTTCCTGCACGGTTCGATCAAGGTCCACGAAGCGGGCGCACCAGCCGCCTAAGCGCACGAGAATGTGGGTGTACTTTTCCGGCTCCTTCATGGCCGCCTGCAGGTCGTTGCGGTTGACCACCGTGAGGGTGGCTTCCATGCCGCCCATGTCGAAATAGACATCGAACATCGCCTGTAGCTTCTCGCGCGAGCTGGTGAACATCTCACGGGAGATCTTGAAGTTGGTAACTGCGCCGCCGTTGGCCGGGTCGATCTTGGCGACCGAGTTGAACAGGGCGGTCAGGCCGCTGGTATCCTTGCCGGCCGTGGGAGCGTGCCCGATGGCGAACGGCTCGCCCTTCTTTCTCCCGTCGGCCGTCGCGCCGCAGGCAGCTCCCATGCCGTAGCCGCCGGGGTTGATGCTGCTGACCGTGTGGAAACCCAGGCCCACCTGCCGGCCGGCTCGATCGGCGGCCGCGTTGGTCTGGCGATAAATGTCCACCAGCAGTTCATCCACCTCATCGATGTCATTGCCAAACTTGGGGGCGGCCTGAAGCAGCTTTTGGATCTCCTCGTAACCCTCGAAATTGGCATCGAGAGCCTCGACGAGCTGCTTCAGCGTGAGCTTCTTCTCCTGGTAGACCAGCTTGCGGATGGCCGCCAGAGAGTCGGCCGCGTTGGTGAAGCCATGCCCCATGGTGCAGGCGCCCAGGTATCGCGAGCCTTCGAGCACGCCCTTGCCGTTCTCCAGGCAGTCGTCCGTGAGCAGACTGGCCAGCAGGAAGCAGCAGTCCTGCGGCGTCACGTCGAACACGCAGCGATATGCCTTGGCCGCGATGATGGCGGCGAACTCCACCTGCCTGAGGAAGGCCGCGTACAGCTTCTCGAATGAATCAAACTGCTCGATTGAGCCGGTGCGCGGTCCCGCCAGGATGCCGCCGGAGTATCCATCATGCAGCGCTGCATCCAGCGACTTGGGGATGCTCCATGAGCAGCAGAGCACACTGGGGCTGGCCCAGCCGACCATGTATTCGCCGCAGCCCAGCGGGTAGTAGAGATGGGCATCCTCCATTGGCAGATGCATCGATCTGGCCGCCCCCGGCACGCACACGTCATCGTTGTAGAGCATGGGGAAGCAGCAGCCTTCGCCCAGCACATCAAAGGCCTTGCGCATCAGGCGGGGATCGTGGTCCTTGTCGAAGCGGTAGGTGAGCTGCGGTGTCACCCGGCGATGCCGGCGGGTTGCCTCCATGGCGATCATGACGAAGCGATCGGCGTTCTTCGGGTTTCGTCGGCCTTTTCCGCCGACCACCACGCGACAGACCGCGTCAGCGCCATTCTCGTTGATCATCCGCCACAGGGATTGGACCATCTCGATGGCCTGCTCCTCGGTGATCAGACCGGAATCGATGTCACGGGCAAGGAAGTCACCCAGCGACACATCCAGGCGGAACGACTCGGGGTGATTTCCGCCGACCAGGTGCGTGTAAAGCCAAAATAGCTGTATCGCCTCGCGCAGCGTGCGGGGAGCATGCTCGGTGATCGCCTGCAGCGTGTCGGCCACCTCCCGCAGGCGCGCCTGCTCGGCCGCGTCGGGCGTCTGCTGCGCCATCTCCAGTGCCTGTCGGCGGTAGTGATGGGCGACGTCGATCACCACCTCCAGCGCGATGGCAAATCCATCAAACAGGCTCGCATCCTCGCCGGCCTTGAGCGCTCGCTCCCGACGCAACTTCACATCTTCCATCAACCCCGGCAGGCCGCGCTGAAGCAGGCGATCAGAATTGATGGTGACGCAAAAACCATTGGCCCCGGAGCCAACCTGGCCATTGCCTCTTCCGTAAGCGCGAATCTCGTCATCGTACGCCGCCGTCACCTTGCCCAGCGTGTAATGCTCGCGCCAGAACTCCACCAGCTCGGCGACGACCCGCTTCTCCTCCTCCGTCTCACCGATGCTGCTGGCCAGGGCGAAGTCGAAGCAGTAGCCACCCTGCTTGGTTTCGTGGAAGCGCCCGTCCGCCCGGGCCGGGGTTCCCGCCCACCAGATGGTGCCCAGGTACGTCAGCCGGGCGGTCGCCTTCCTTCCTGCAAACATGTCGCCATGCCTGATTTGACCCATCAGCGCCGGGTACTGCGCTTTGAGGCACATGGCCTCGCGAATGGCAATTGGCGCGTCGATGTAGCGCTTGTATGTCTCGGTGAAATCCAGCGCCTGCGCGATGAGCGGGCTCAGCGAAAGCTCGCTGGCGGGCCGCTCCAGCATCGTCGATGACATAGTGACTCCTTTGAAGAAGATTGTAACATCCGATTTGTCAAAGGCGCCACAATGGACCAATTGCTCGTCGTCGACATTCTCCGCTCCAGCACCAACGATGGCCCGGGGATCCGCACCACGGTTTTCCTCAAGGGCTGTCCGCTGCGCTGTCTATGGTGCCATAACCCCGAGTCGCAGTCGCCCCGGCCGGAGCTCTCGCTGGACATGGGCAGGTGCACGCTGTGCGGAAGCTGCGTGGAGGCATGCCCCAACGATGCCCACGAAGTGGCAGGCGCTGGGCATCGGGTAAGGCGCGACCGCTGCGAGGCGGCCGGCGAGTGCGTGAAGGCCTGCCCCAATGGCGCACTGAAGCTGATCGGGACGTGGTGGACGCCGGAGGCCGTAATCGAACTGGCGCTGCGCGACAAGCGCTTCTATGAACGCTCCGGCGGCGGTATCACCATCTCCGGCGGCGAACCGATGGCGCAGTTCCCGGCCGTGCTGAAGACACTTCAGCTTGCCAGGTCGGCCGGCCTGCATACCTGCCTCGACACCTGCGGTCAGGCGCCCCTGGAGCGCTACCGGCAGATCATGCCATATGTCGACCTGTTCCTGTGGGACGTGAAGGCCACCGGGGAAGAACTGCACCGCGATCTCACCGGCGTGGATGGACGGATGATCGATGCCAACCTGCGGGCACTGTACGCGGCGGGTGCGAGGATACGCCTGCGCTGCCCGATGGTGCCGCAAGTGAATGACTCGCAGGAGCATCTCGCCCGGATAGCGAGGATGTCGGGAGAGATGCCGAACCTGGAGGGGATCGACCTGATGGCCTACCACAGCTTCGG
>JAKORQ010000185.1 GCA_029777755.1 Planctomycetota bacterium | reverse complement strand
TTTCCGCGAACAGCGATGACCACTGCGATATCGTCAGCTCCGACGCCCCCGCGCAGAACATCAGCAGCAGGGCCGCCAGGAAGATGCGATTGGCAAGCAGCTCGCGCAGCGGCATGCGATGCTCCTCCTTGATGATCTCCGGCAGCGGCGTGCGCAGCAGCAGTACCATGTTGGCCAGCGGAACGATCGCCCAGATGGCCGGCAGATAGCGCCAGGCGTCCTGCCCGATCCACTTCAGCAGCAGCGTGGTTCCGATTACCACCAGCACCTGTCCCCAGCAGTAGAAAGAATGCAGCAGGCTCATGGCGGCCGCCTTGAGATGCTGCGGCGTCGGCAGTGACTCGATCACCGGGCTGACCAGCACTTCCAGCAGCCCGCCGCCGATGGCATAGACGATCACGGCGATGCAAAGCCCCATGTAAGGCGTGGGCGCGATCTCCGGGGCGATGCCCAGCAGGATCAGGCCCGCACCCGCCAGCAGATGCGCTGCCACCAGTGGCCCGCGATAGCTTCGCCCCACGTAGCGTATGGCCAGTATGTCGGTGACGAGTTGGGTAATGAAATTCAGCAGAACCAGCCGGCCAAGCATCTCCACGGAAATCTCGTAGCGCGTCTGGAAAATGATGAACAGCAGCGGCGCAAGGTTGTTAACGATGGCCTGCGTGATATAGCCGACGTAGCAAGAAAGGCGCGTATAGGCGTAGCCCATGCACGAAGCTATATAGACTGCCGCATCGATTCCGTCCAATAAGGGGTGCTGGTAGAGCAGTTCCACTTTTCAGCAGAGCAGCTCCGTCGGGACTACGGGAGATAGTGCGATCCTCGGCGAAGATTGGCTCCAGGACCCAGGTCCGCTCCGTCGTTTCCCGTCGCCCAGCATCGCCTAAAGGCCAGGGCTTGCCCCACAGTCGCAGGCGCTGCTGGTGAAGAAATTCTATTCCAAGCTGGTTTCTTCCTGTGGCCGGGGGACGATCAGGTCCTGATATTGCTTTTCCAGCAGGTCGATGATTCGACCGACTCGTTCTGCCTCGTCGATCAGGCGGTTCTGCTCAGCGCGCAGTTCGTTGATCACTCGGTAATGCGCGTTGGCCGCCTCCTGCACCTGCTTTGCGTGGGCTGCCACGCTGCGCTGCCACTCATCGCGGAGGCGATCGATCTTGACGATGTCCATGGTGACACGCTCACTCTGCTGCTCCTGCGACCGGGTGGTGGGAGCGTCGCCCGGGGCGCCTGCGCCGGCCGGCTCGAGGATCATCGTCACCTTCGCGCCCGTCGGCGGTGCGGTATCGGGGTTCAGCTCATATTCCAGCAGCTCATTAGAGCTGGACGCCAGCCACGGTACATCGATCAGAGATAGGTCGAAATTGACGATACTTACCACGTACCCGGTGATGTCGGCCGCGTACTGGCCGGTGTCGTAGACGCGCGAGCCGACAAAGATCCAGGTTCGCGGCGGCATCGGCTTCTTCGATCGAAAGTCGCGGAACAGCCGCCAGGCCGGCAGGTTGACCTTCTGGCCATCCTTCTCGAACTCCACGCTGATCTGCAGCGGCGGACCCTGCGGCGGGAGCCACTGCCCGGTGGCAGGGGAATAGCGGATCGGCTGGCCTGACTCCATGCCGATCATCAGCAGCGATGCGTGTATATGCGAGGGCTTGGCCTGCGTGCGGAGGATGGTTTCATGCTCGGCCGTGCCGGCCAGCACGCACAGGAACTCCAGCGGCGTGTCGGCATTGACCGCTTCACATTCGACCATGACCCGCTTGCCTGGGACATCCACCCTGATGAACGGGAGCTTGTCGGTCGTTCCCGGTGCTGCTGCCTGCGCGAGAGCAGCCAGAGGCAGAAGCAGTGAAAGCACGAGAGCTGCCAGGACGTTTCGCATGTGTGCAGTGTACCACATGGCCAACGGATCATGGCATGGCGCTTAAGTGGAGCGGGCGGTCTCCGCGCGCGGGAGGCAGGGCGATCCACGACAAGGAATTCGCTCCCTGACCAGGGGCAGTTCCGTCGTTCTCCGTCGTCCCGTCGTTGCGTCGTGGTGAGAAGGGATCGGGGTATGTGCCCCAGGCTACTGCGCAGGGCGCAGTCGGGCGGCCAGGAAGGATCTGACCGAAGCGATCAGGTGCACCGCGCAGATCAGCGCCATCAGCGAGCGGGCCACCACGGCGGCCGGGCGAGCTACCTCCGCGCCGGAAAGCATGTCCGACAGGGCGGCGATGGCAGGCACATTGCCGGCGATACCCAGCAGGGAGAGCGCAGCGGCACCGTGCATCAGATGCTTGCGAATCCCCGGCTTGCGCAGGGCGAGCACGCCCAGGATCAGGTAGGCGATGCCGAAAACACAGGGGATCAGTGCGGTGACGGATGTCCGGTCAGTGAGGACGTACGCGGCGATACCCAGGAACAGCAGAAGCAGTCCAACAACGGTCGTTAGCAGGCTCATGAGCCATTATAGCGCGTTGTGCCGGGCCAAAAATGCAGATTGGCCTCCAGAGAGCTGCGTACAGCGATCTGGTCGGCCAATCCCGTCTGGCCCGCACATAGCCCACGGCTGGCAAGACTGCTGAAGAACATACGAACAAACTGCTTCCAGTTCGACCAAACACGACGTTTTTATCCGCACATCCGCGAGGTGTCTTACAAAGCAGGCTGGGCCATTGTTTTCAGTGTTGGCGGCCTCCCGGGCTGGATGTGCCCGCCGCCACAGATTGTGCCCGCCATGGCCAAGACATATGATCCGCTTCGGACAAGGGAGGATGCACATGACCGCTGTGGTGAACGCGACGGACGCGAAGATACTCAGGAGCCTGGCGCAACGCATAAAGGAGCTGGCCGACGCGCCGGAGAACATCGAGCGGCGCGAGCGCTGGTATCGCAACAATGAACTGAAGCCGAGTTCGCCACTTGTCATTGTTGAGGTCGGCGGGCTGTCGCAAAACAGCGAACTACCTACCGAGCCCATGCTGCAGTGCGAGGAAACGTGGGCGCGCGATCTGGAGCGGCAACTGCGCACCTCGATATACCAGTTTGAGGTGGTCAGGGATGACTGGGTGATCGAGCCGTATATCAACTGCAACTGGCTCGTTGATTCCGGCGACTATGGCGTGCACGAGCAGACCCATCACGCAACCGAGGCCGGCAAGCTCGGCTCGTATGTGTGGGATGCGCCGGTGCGCAATCTCCAGGATGACATGGCCAAGCTGAAAAAACGCACCTTTAGCGTTGACCGCGAAGGCACGTTGCAGTGGAAGGCGCACCTGGAAGAGGTGTTCGGCGATATTCTCCCGGTGCGCATTCGCGGGTCATTCTGGTGGACGATGGGGCTTACCGCGACGGCCATCCGCCTGATCGGGCTGGAGCAGCTCATGCTCTACATGATCGACGACCCGGATGGCCTGCATCGGCTGATGCAGTTCCTGCATGACGATCACCTGGAGTTCGTGAACTGGCTGGAGCGCGAAGGGCTGCTCTCGCTGAACAATGAGAACGACTACATTGGCTCCGGCTCGGTGGGATACACGCACGAACTGCCCCGGCCGGGCATGGCAGACAAGGTGCGCATGCAGGACACCTGGTGCCTGTCGGAATCGCAGGAAACGGTG
>JAKORQ010000016.1 GCA_029777755.1 Planctomycetota bacterium | reverse complement strand
GATGCCGACGTGGCGCGGTATCTCAAGCTGTTCACCTTCCTTCCGCTGGATGAGATTGAGCAGATCGTCCGCGAGCACTCGTCTGCCCCGGAGAAGCGCATCGCACAAAAGAGGCTGGCCGAGGAGATGACCACCCTGGTGCACGGCAAGGAGGCGACCCAGCAGGCCATCAGCGCAAGCGCCACGCTCTATGGATCGGGCGTGGGGGAGCTGGATGCCGGTACTATCGACGCGCTGGTTGCACAGGGAGTGGCGGCCAGCGACGTGCCGGCGGCACAGCTTGATGCAGGCCTGCCGGTGATTGATGCGGCCGTTCTCACCGGGCTTGCCAAGAGCAAGGGCGAAGCACGCCGCCTGGTGGCCCAAGGCGGGCTGTATGTGAACAACGTCGCTGTGCGCGACGCGAATGCCAGCTTGAGCAAGGCGGACCTGGTGGCCGACCGCGCCATCGTGCTGCGCAGCGGCAAGAAGAACTACCGCCTGCTGCGAGTGGCGCAATAGACGATCAGCCTCGGGCACGATTCAGGTGGGATGTCGGCCGTGCTGCGCGCGTTGCGAACACGGAAGCTTCCCCTTACTCTCTTGGTCGAATTATGAACGTTAAGTTGCTTGATCTGCGTGGGCAGTACTCCAAGCTCAAGGAGGAGATACGGCCCGTTATTGATGAAGTCTGCGACAATCAGGACTTTATCCTCGGCGCCCGGGTGGAAAAGTTCGAGAAGAACCTCGCCACCTATTGTGGAACTAAGCATGCCATAGGTGTGTCCAGCGGCACTGACGCGCTGCTGTGCAGCTTGATGGTACTGGGCATCGGGCCCGGAGATGAGGTGATCTGCCCGCCGTTCACCTTCTTCGCGACAGCAGGATGCATTGCCAGGACCGGTGCAAAGCCTGTCTTCGTCGACATCGACCCGCAGACGTTCAACATTGATCCCAGCAAGATCGAGAAGGCGATCACCCCAAACACGAAGGCGATCGTGCCGGTGCACCTGTTCGGGCAGTGCGCTGACATGGACGCGATCAACGCCATCGCGCAGAAGCATGGCCTGAAGGTGATCGAGGATGCCGCCCAGGCGATCGGTGCGAAATACAAGGGCAAGCGGGCCTGCTCGCTGGGCTTTGCCGGGTGCTTGAGCTTCTATCCAACCAAGAATCTTGGCGCGTTCGGCGATGCCGGCGCGATCTGCACGGATGATGATGAGTTCGCGGAGAAGTGCCGCAAGGCTCGCGTACACGGTTCAGGCCACACGTACTACCACGACTTCGTCGGTGGCATGTTCCGCCTGTCGGCATTGCAGGCGGCCGTGCTGGACATCAAGCTCCGCTACCTCGAGAGCTGGCATGAGGGACGCCGCAGGAATGCCGAGATCTACAACAAGGCGTTCGCCGGCACGAGAATCAAGGCTCCCTACATCGCCGAGGGCAACTGGAGCGTCTACAACCAGTACTGCGTGCTGGTGGACAATCGCGACGAAGTGAAGAAGAAGCTGGCCGAGCGAGGGGTGGGCAGCGCCATCTACTATCCGCTGTCGCTGCATGAGCAGAAGTGCTTTGAGTACCTTGGCTACAGGAAGGGTGATTTCCCGGCCAGCGAGGAGGCGTGTACCAGGATCCTTGCTCTGCCAATCTACGCCGAGTTGACCGAGGAAGAGGTTAACTACGTTGCCAGGACGCTGGTGGAGATCGCCGGGTATGGTACCGCTGCAACACAAAGCTGCTGGGCATTCGGAAAAGCCGATACGAATCGGCAGTTCTGAACGCCCATCGTTTTTGTGCCTGTGTGCGATTACCGAGGCGAATGAGTATCTGAGCCGCTGAGCTTGATTGGCCGAACCGGCAGGCGCACCTCGAACGTTGCACCCTCTCCGACCTTGGAACGGACGCTGATCGATCCCTCGTGTTCTTCGACGATCTTGCGTGCCACTGCCAGGCCCAGGCCGGTGCCGCGGTTCCCCTTGGTGGAGTGGAACAGCTCGAAGATGTGCGGCAGTACGTTGGTGGGAATACCGGTGCCATTGTCGATGAACTCGATGATCGACTGGTTGTTCTCGGCGTCGAATCGCGTAACAACCCGGATCAGGCCGCTCTGTGGCTGAACCGCGTCCATGGCATTTCCCAGAAGATTCATGAAGACCTGATGGATGCCATCCGGGTCCAGCGGGATGGGCGGATGATCCTGGTCGAGGTCGGCCACCGCCATCACGTGCTTCTCGTTGGCTACCGGGGCTATCAGCTCCAGGCATTCCTTCACGATCGAGTTGACGTTGACCATCTCGAGACGGGGTTCGCGCTCCTTGCTGTATGCCAGGAGGTTCAGCGTGAGGTTGTAGATACGGTCGAGGTTGCGCGAGACGATGCGCCAGCCCTTGGATGTCTGGGCGAGGTTGCCGCTGTTCAGGCCCATCTCCACCACGTCCGCTCCGCCACGCAGCGCCTGCAGGATATTCTTGATCGAGTGCGAGAGGGCGGCGGTGGTCTCACCGACGGCGGCCATGCGCTCAGCTTTCAGTTGCGCCTGGTACAACTTGAAGTTCTGGATTGCCATCCCGGCCTGCACGCCGATGGTGTTCAGCAGGCGCAACTGCTCGGGCGTGTAGGTGTAATTGCGCACCGAAGAATCGATGTAGATGACGCCGATGATCGACTCGCCGGAGCGCTCGGCGAACTTTGGCGCCTTGATCGGCACGCACAATGCCGAGCGAATCCCCAGGTCATGCACGCTCTTTCCCTTGCTGAAGCGCTTGTCGGCCATAGCGTTGGAGGAAAGCACACCTTCGCCGGTCATGAGCACATGGTTAACGATCGTGCGCGACGCCTGGATCTTCTCCTCTGGGCCTGGTTCCTGGCTCTCTCGCCCGCCGGCTCTCTTGCGCACCACCGCCGGAACGAGTTCGCCGCTGTCGGCATCCAGTAGCAGGATCAGGCCGTGGTCCGCCTTCACATTCTCGAAGACCAGGTCCATCACCACTTCCACCAGTTGCTCGATGGTGAAGCTGCCGCCGAGGGTTGCGCCGAGCTGGTAGAGGATTTTAAGGTTGGACATGGCCACGGCCGCCGGCTCGGGAACCGCCAGAACCATAGAGTCCTCGCTGGAGACAGTGTGCATGATGGAGGAATCCATGCCCACTTCCTTGCCAGCCAGGGCGACAGCGCTGCCGGCCGTACGCGATACGCCCGGCTGGGCGCCGAAGAC
This sequence comes from Planctomycetota bacterium, assembly GCA_029777755.1. GTDB lineage: Bacteria > Planctomycetota > Phycisphaerae > Tepidisphaerales > Tepidisphaeraceae > CAIQIQ01. The sequence goes on along the minus strand of JAKORQ010000016.1, from coordinate 9 downwards.
CATGAGCGT
>JAKORQ010000184.1 GCA_029777755.1 Planctomycetota bacterium | reverse complement strand
TGAGAAGCTGATCCACGTCGGCATGGCCGACCTGGGCTATTTCCGCTCCACCGACGCCGGCGAGACATACTCCTGGAACAACAGGGGCATCAGCAACAACATCAAGAGCATCGCCACTACCCCGGCCGACGCTACCCGCATGTACGCCGTCGGCCCGCGCGAGTGGCACTGGTACGCCAACCAGGTCTTCATCAGTCGCGACGGTGGCCAGAGCTGGTCGCGCCCGGCCATGAACGGCCTGCCCGACATGGACAAGGCCCGCTGCAACACCATCGTGGTCAATCCCCGCAATCCTGATGAGGTCTACCTGACTGTCTCCGGCGAGGTGAGGAAGAACGAGGGCGGCGTGTATCGCAGCATCGACGCCGGTGAAAGCTGGCAGTGGATCAGCGACGGCATGCCATCCATCGGCATGTTCCGCACCGACATCTGGGTGCATGGCCCGGAACTGGCAGCCTCGGGCGATGGCAGTCTGGTGGCGATCAGCTGCAACCGCAACCGCCTGATGTACTTCGACGGCGGCCGCTGGCATGCGGTAAATCCGCCGGCATCGTCGGGTGGTACGAATGGCGTCTTTGCCGACCCTTCCACGCCGGGGCGCTACTACCTGGCGATGAAGGAAGGCGGGCTGTTCCGCTCGGATGACGGCGGCAAAAGCTGGTCACGCGTCGCCAGCAGCAACACCCACTGGTTCGGCATCGATCCCCGCGATCCGCAGAAGATGGCGATCATCACTCCCACCAGCGTGATGGCATCGATCGACGCGGGCGCCACCTGGATAGACATCGGTGAGGACCTGCCTTACCGGCATCCGCGCAATGTCGTGGCAGTGTCGGGGGGAAAGGTATTCGTGGGAACCGGGGGCAATGGTGTGTTCTGGGCGCCGTTGCCGGAGAGTGGCCCGCGCGCCGGTGCGACCAACCTGGTTGCCAACGGCGACATGTCCAGCGGTACCGATCGCCCGGCCATGTGGGAGCCTTCCAGCTACAAGGTCGGCGAGTACAGCCTTTCACGCGATACCAGCGTGAGCCGTTCGGCCCCCGCGTCGCTGCATGTCAGGACGCAAGGCAAGGCGCTTGGCTTCGTCCATCAGCGCATCGATGCCGGCGCCGGGAAGAAGATCAACTTCCGCGGCGCCGCCAGGGCAGCGGGCGACTTCTCCACGCTGCAGTTTGCCGCGCAAGTCTTTGATGGTTCGTGGAAGCAGATCGACTGGAAGCCGCTGGCCATCCTCTCCACCGGCGCCGAATGGCGCGAGTTCTCCGGCTCATTTGCCGTGCCAGATGGAGCGGCCAATACGCTCATCGGCCTCTCGTTTGAAGGAACCGGCGAGATCTGGATCGATGACGTTGAGGCGTATGTTGAAGGTGAAAGCCCGGCCCAGCAGCCGCAGCAGCCGGTGATCCGTCCCTTCGATGTGCCCGACGCCGAGCCGCTGCCGGTGCGCATCCCGGCCGACGATCCCAACATCCGCTACGTCGGCCGCTTCGATATGCGCAACCCCAAGATGCCCCGTGCCTCCTGGTCGGCCAGCAGTGCCATCCTGCGCTTCCGCGGCACGGATGTGAACGCGATCATCGAGGGCGGCGACAACAACCGCTTCCAGGTGATCGTGGATGGCGTGGCCGGCAAGGTCATCGCCGCCCGGCATCGGCAGACGGTGCGCCTGGCGACCGGCCTGCCTGATGAAGAGCACACCATCCAGATCATGAAGATCACCGAGCCGATCTTCGGTAACGTCACTTTCGCGGGGTTCGAGCTGAACGAGGGTGCGGTCGTCCTGCCGCCGCAGGAGCCGGAGCGCAAGATCGAGATCATCGGCGACTCCATCAGCACCGGGTACGGCAACGAGGCGCCCAATGAGAAGGAGCATTTCTCGCACAACACCCAGAACGCCTTTCTCACCTATGGATCGCTGGCAGCGCGGATGTTCGACGCGGATGTGCAGATAAACGCCTGGTCGGGCAAGTGCATGGCGCCAAAGAACACCCTGCCGGAGGTCTACTGGCGCATCCTGCCGCAGGAGCAGAACTCGCCACTGGTGGCAGACAGCTCCAACTGGCAGCCGCAGGTGATCGTGATAAACCTCGGCACCAACGACTTCGCCGGCGGCAACCCGGAAGAGGAGATGTGGGTCAGTGCGTATGAGCAGTTCATCGCCGACCTGCGCCGTCATCACCCGGAGGCAACGATCTTCTGCGCCTTGGGCCCGATGCTCAGTGACCAGTGGTCGCCCAGCAAGAATGCCCTGTCCACCTGTCGGCGGTATCTGCAGCGCATCGTGGCCAAGTGCAACAGCGCCGGTGACACTCGCGTGTTCTTCCTTGAGTTCCCGATGCAGGATGGCTCGACAGGTTTCGGTGCTGACTGGCACCCCAGCCGCCAGACGCATCTGGTGATGGCGGAGGTACTTGCCGCGGCCATCGAGGAGAAGCTCTCCTGGCAGCGCGTGCGCTAAGGTTTTGAGGCAAAGCGACGGCAGGCGCATCTGCGTCTGCCGTCGCATCGTTTGTGGCAGTTGAGGTTAGTGATGCTTCCCATTGGATTTGCCATCGAGGCTGATGGTGTGCTTCTTCAACATGGTCGCGACTTCGCCGCCCTTGGCGAGCCGCAGATAGTAGAGGTGCGCGAGGGAGTCACCCGTACCAGCCGCCTCTATCGTCACGACGCCAGCGGGATCCAGATACGCCAGTTCATAGAGAACTACGCGGGACTGGAGCTGGCTGCCACTTTCGTCGAGGTCATCAATACCTCCACGCGCGACATCACCATTACCCGAGTGGATTCCATCAGCGCGCCACTTGCGCGGGATCGCTACACGCTGCAATACTTCCGCTCCGACTGGGGCAAGGAGTTCAGCCCGGTCGAGGTGCCGCTGGAGGGCACAAGGATCCTGGAAGTCACCGCCGGCCGATCGACCAAGGGGATGATGCCGTGGTTCCATCTGCGCGGCGACAGCGGCCGGGCGATCAGTGGGGCGGTGGCATGGTCGGGTAACTGGATCATCCGCCTCGAGCCGGAAGCGCCGAGCGAGTATCGCCTGTCGGCCGGCCTGTCGAACTGGGAGTTCGCCAAGACTCTCCGTCCCGGCGAATCGATGCTCTCGCCGCAGTTCGTCTTCGTGACCCTGGAGAAGGGGGATCATGTGGACTGCGCCATCCAGTTTGCC
>JAKORQ010000183.1 GCA_029777755.1 Planctomycetota bacterium | reverse complement strand
CGCCGAACGACAAGGCGCTTGACTGATACTGGGATTCCGGTTGTGTGAAACGGAAGGCACGTCCTTCCGTTTCTTTTTGAGGACACATCATGAACTACAGCTGGCATTGGGGTGTATTCCTCGAACAAGCGGCCCAGAACGAGACCTACCTGGACTGGATGATTTCCGGCCTGAAGGTCACCCTTGCACTCGGCCTCTCGTCGTGGATCATCGCCCTCGTCATCGGATCCGTGCTCGGCGTGCTGCGCACGGTGCCCAACAAGTGGCTGTCCGGCCTGGCCGCGACCTACGTCGAGATCTTCCGCAATATCCCGCTGCTGGTGCAGTTGTTCATCTGGTATTTCGTCATGCCCGAGCTGTTGCCCGGTGGCGAGGCGATCAAGCAGATGAACCCGTTCGCGCAGCAGTTCATTGCCGCCATGCTCTGCCTGGGTACGTTTACCGCGGCCCGGGTTTGCGAGCAGGTGCGCTCGGGGATCTACTCGCTGCCGCCCGGCCAGAAGAACGCCGGCCTGGCGATGGGTTTCACTCTGGCCCAGACTTACCGCTACGTGCTGTTGCCGATGTCGTTCCGCGTCATCGTGCCGCCGCTGACCTCCGAGTTCCTGAACATCTTCAAGAACTCCGCGGTGGCGTCGACCATCGGCCTGCTGGAACTGGCCGCCCAGGGGCGCCAGCTGGTGGACTACACGGCGCGCCCGTATGAGTCCTTCATTGCGGTGACGTTGATGTACGCGCTGATCAATATCGTCGTCATGCTGCTCATGCGCTGGGTCGAAGGCCGCACCCGCGTGCCTGGCTTCATCGGCAGCAAGTAAGGGGAGACGTCATGGCATATTCATTTGATTTCAGCTCGATCAACCCGACCACGCTGGAAGTGCTCGGCGAGGGCATGCTTGTCTCGCTCAAGATCACCGTCACGGCGGTGGTGGTCGGCATCGTCTGGGGAACCATCCTGGCGATGATGCGGCTGTCTTCCATCAAGCCCCTGAACTGGTTCGCGCAGGGCTACGTCACCATCTTCCGGTCGATTCCGCTGGTGATGGTGCTGTTGTGGTTCTTCCTGAT
>JAKORQ010000182.1 GCA_029777755.1 Planctomycetota bacterium | reverse complement strand
CCCGCCGGAAGCGGCCGGGCCGCTAAGGACCAGGTCAGCGGGATCCACGTTCTGCACGCTCTCACTGAAGGTGTACTGGATCTGCGCCGTGCTGCCGGAGATCAGGGAACTGTCGGCCGGCGACACGTCCACCACCGCAGGCGGGGCATCTCCCGTGCTGATGACCAGATCATCGATGAACCAGCCTTCATACTGGTTGGCTACGTCATCAACCGAATCGAAATAGAAGCGCAGCTTCACCATCTCACCGACATAGCCATCAAGACTGATGATGCAGGATTTCCACCCCACGTTGTACTGAAGCTGCGCCTCTGAGCCCTCCGGCCAGACGCTTGCCAGCGTATCCCATGTCACGCCATTGTCAGGCGAGATCTGAACCCTGACATCCTCAAGCGGAATCGTCTCAACCTCCAGCATGTACTGGAAGATCAGCCTCGGAGAATCAGCCCCAATGAGATTGATCGTCGGCGTTACAACGCTTCCCCTGCTGGTGCCGATGTCGTAGTTGCGCTCGACATCCCGGCCGTAGTAAAGGCTGTGCGAGCCGGATTGGTACCTCACGTCTGTCACATGCCACAGCACCACGGGATCGCCGGTGATCTGCCATCCGTCCCCCAGCGGCGACTCAAAATCGGCACCGAAGACAACCGACAGCAATCGCCTTGCTTCAAGAGATTCAACAGAACTCCTGCGTGCACTGGACTTGCTGCGATTGCAGGACATACAGCACGACCTCGCCATGCTCACCTTCCATGGGGAAAACACCCCACCAGCCGACCTCAGCCAAGCTATTACGGCCTTGCGTGTAATGTCAATTGCAATTCGGCTCGTGATTCCGGGCGAGGCAGACCAGCCGCGGGGAAGAACTGGCATCCCCGCTCCACTGGAGATACCATCGCTACCGGCTGTAGCAGCCAAGGGAAGGACCCCAAGAGGTAGACTATGGCAAGGGAAAAGAAGGATCGATTCCGGCTCAGCGAGGACACCCGGACTCTGCTGAAAAAGTCGGCTGTCGTTGGCCTGGCTTGCATGGTCGGCTTCGCGCTGGTGTCGTTTGGAATCTTTAAGGTCTACGCGTACGTAGATCAGAATGTCGCCTATTCCGAGGCGCCGCTGAAGATCGTGATAGAAAACCGCCCTGCGTGGATGAGCGATCTGCTGGCGGAACAGATCTGCGAAGCGGCACGCCCGCCCGGCGGACACTCCGCCCTCAGCCGCGACCTGATCAAGAATGTCACCCTCGCGCTGCAGGACAGGATGCGAACCAGCGCCTGGATCAAGGAGATCAAGCAGATACGACTGGCCTATGGCGAGCGCCCCGGGGACACGCTGATCTTGAACTGTGAGTTTCGCGCCCCCATCGCGCTGGTGCGCTGGCACGATGGGTACTACCTCGTGGATGGCGAATCAGTCATCCTCACGGAGCGCTACAGCGAAGACCAGATCGGCCGACTGATCTACGGCAGGGATGGCCGGCTGAACATGCGCGTTGTCGAGGGTGTGCGCAGCGCCCGCCCGGACATGCCCGGCAAACACTGGGCCGGCGACGATCTCGCCGCCGCCCTCGACATGGTGAAGGTGCTTCACGGCAAGCCATATACGCAGGAGATCATCAAGGTGGATGTCTCCAACTTTGATGGACGAATCGATGGCCGAGACGCCCACATTGTCCTTCACACGCGGCGAAATACCCAGATTCGCTGGGGCAGGCCTGTTGGCGCCAATGACCTGGCCGAGATCTCGCCGGCCGAGAAGATGCAGATCCTTGAGCAGATCTACCGCCAGTATGGACGGGTCGACGCCGGCGAGTTGTGGATCGACATCCGCTTTGACCGCGTCACCAAGCCGGCCAATCCGGCGGAAGCCGTAAAGAGATGATCGCTCCCGCAGCCCCAGCAACGATCACTACCCGCCGGCATGGCGGATGCGTCCCCGCGTTCCTGCTGTGGGCAGGAGTGCAGGTCATCGCCGTGCTGGCTGGAATCTATGACGTTCAGATCACCGGTGCGGGACATCGCGCCGGGCAATGGTCAGCGCTGATACTGCTGGCCACCCAGATTGGGGCAAGTGCCCTGCTGCCCTGCGATATCGTGGGCAGTTTTCGTCGTGCGGCACTGGCCTTTGCGATTGCCTTTCCCTTTACGCAGGTGGCATGCGCGGATGAGGTAAACCGCGTGGCGATGGCGGTCCAGTCTTCGCTGGTACTGGCATCGTGGATGACGGGCCTGTGGGCCTGGCGGCGGCTGTTGCCCCCCAATCGCTACGCGGTGTGTGTGATCGCGTTGTGGACCTGGGGAAGTGCCGCCATGTGGTACCTCGTGGCCGAGTTCACTATGTCATCGGAACTGGCGGAGATGGTGGCAATCCTCAGCCCCCTATTGCAGTCATTGAGACTCGGCAGGTGGAGCGTGCTGACGCTGTTCGCGATCCATGCATTTCTTGCGATCACAGCACTCGCGCTAGCCGCTGCTTTCCGCCGCTGGAAGTCCTCAGCGGCGCAGCGGTAAAGAAAGGATGAAGCGTTCGATATTCTCGGCCGCATCCCCCACGCCGGTCTTGCTCTGGTACTCGATCTCCGCGAGCCTGGCCAGCGCCTTTTCAACCCCATCCTGCCCCATGGCGGCCATAGTACGCAGGTATGCTTCCTTGAGGGCATCGTCCCAGAT
>JAKORQ010000181.1 GCA_029777755.1 Planctomycetota bacterium | reverse complement strand
CTAACCTTGCCGGAGCATGGCCAGGGGACAAAGCGAATGAGCCAGACACAAACCGGCGACGCCACACACTTAAGCGAGCAGGACATCTACCTTTTCAACGAGGGCACGCACAGCCGCCTCTACGAGAAACTTGGGGCGCACTACCTCGGCGAAGGCAGGGGAGTACAGTTTGCCGTGTGGGCTCCCAATGCCAGTTACGTCTCCGTCATCGGCGAGTTCAACGAATGGGACAAGTCGCGCCATCCCATGCAAAAGCTGGAGGAGTCCGGGATCTGGCAGCTAACTATCCCCGAGTGCCGCCCGGGACTGGCGTACAAGTATTACGTCGCCTCCGAGAAGTACGACTTTGCGGCCGACAAGGTCGATCCATTCGGCTTCATGCACAGCGCCCCGCCCGCGCGCGAGTCGGTCATCTGGGACCTCAGTTACGATTGGCATGACAGCCATTGGCTTGAGAAGCGCAGCGAACTGCAGAAGCATGATTGCCCCCTGAGCATCTATGAGATGCACCTGGGCTCATGGGCGAAGCGCAAGGATGATCGTCCCCTGACGTATCGCGAGCTTGCCCCGTGCCTGGCCGACTACCTGATCGACCGTGGCTTCACGCACGTGGAGTTCCTGCCGGTGATGGAGCATCCCTTCTACGGCTCCTGGGGTTACCAGACGACGGGCTACTTCGCTCCCACCAGCCGCTACGGCACGCCGCAGGACCTGATGTACCTGATCGACTACCTGCATCAGCGTGGCATTGGCGTGATCCTCGACTGGGTGCCTTCACATTTCCCCACCGATGCCCATGGCCTGGCGTACTTTGACGGCACGCACCTGTACGAGCATGCCGACCTGCGGCAGGGTTTTCATCCCGACTGGAAAAGCGCCATCTTCAACTACGGCCGGCATGAGGTACGCTCCTTCCTGATCAGCAGCGCCATGTTCTGGATCGACAAGTATCACGCTGATGGCCTGCGGGTGGATGCGGTGGCGTCAATGCTCTACCTGGACTACGGACGATCGCAGGGGGAGTGGGTTCCCAATGCCTTTGGCGGCCGGGAGAACGTCGACGCGATCGAGATGCTGCGGCAGATGAACCGCGAACTGTATGCCGCATACCCGGGCGTGCAGACCATCGCCGAGGAATCGACAAGCTGGCCGATGGTTTCCCGGCCGGTACACATCGGCGGCCTTGGCTTCGGCTACAAGTGGGACCTGGGCTGGATGAACGACACGCTCACATACCTCAAGAGCGATTCCATCCACCGCAAGTATCATCACACCGAGCTGACCTTCCGCGGCATGTACCAGTACGCCGAGAATTACGTGCTGCCGCTGTCGCATGATGAGGTGGTGCATCTTAAGGGATCGCTGATCGGGAGGATGCCTGGGGATGCCTGGCAGAAGTTCGCAAACCTGCGGCTGCTGCTGATGACCCAATACGCCCAGCCGGGGAAGAAGCTGCTTTTCATGGGAGGGGAGATTGGACAGTGGAAGGAGTGGAATCATGATGCCTCGCTGGACTGGGATCTGCTGGAGTGGCCCAGCCATCGCGGCGTGCAGAAACTGGTGGATGACCTGAACCGCCTCTATCGCAGCGAGCCGGCCATGCACGAAGGAGACTGCGAACCGTTCGGCCATGAGTGGCTCAATGCCAATGACAACGAACAGAGCATCATCAGCTTCCTGCGCAAGGCGCGCGATACAGAGGACGTATTGCTGATTGCCATCAATTACACGCCCGTGCCACGTTACAACTACCGCATTGGCGTGCCGCGGGGCGGCGTGTGGCGCGAACTGCTCAATAGCGATGCCGAGATCTATTGGGGCACGGGCGTGGGGAATCTCGGCGAGATCGAGGCGTCGCCGGAGCCTTACCTGCAGTGGCCAAACTCGGTCAGCCTGACACTGCCCCCACTTGGCGCGGTGATCCTCAAGCCGGTGCAGCGTTAAGTTGCTTACACTTATTCCATCTGAAAATCTCTCCCGATGGGGAGACGCGGCGGCTACTTGTGCCTATCGTGACTGGAGCGAAAGTCAGGAGATGCACGCAGAAGATGGAAAGACTGTTCGAGCTCGCTAATCCTCAGCAGATTCCCCCGGAATGGAGTAACACGCCCATCGGCAGGCTGGTTGAATACCAGAACATGCAGCGGCCGTTCGAAACCTACGACACGGCACAACTACTGGTTGGCATGTGCATGGATCATCGCAAGCACCTGCGCATCCCTGATCAGTTCGCGTATATCATCCGCTCCGGCGGGGCGGATCTGCGTCACAGTGAATTCAAAGTCTCTTTCGCCATCGCCATCGGCGGCGTGCGCCATATTGCATTGATTGGCCACAACGGCTGCGGCATGGTCAACCTGGTGGGAAAGCGCGATGCATTCATCAACAACCTGGTGGAACACGCCGGATGGGACCGTGAGTTCGCCGAGCAGCACTTCACGCAGTTTGCGCCGATGTTTGAGCTGGGCAACGAGATAGACTTCCTGATCTGCGAGGCCGCCCGGCTGAGGAAGCGCTACCCCAAGATCAAGGTCGTGCCGCTCTACTATCGCGTTGAGACAAACCGCATCTGGGGCGTGCGCGAGAATTTCTGACGCACGCCCACTCCGCAGCCGCGATCATCAGGCGTTGATGGCCCTCAGGATGGCATCCAGGTCATCAGGCACCTGGATCGGCTCGTTGACAAGCGCGCCGGTAGGCTGATGCCGCGGGGCGCTGTCCTGCGCCGCCTTAAGGTCGATGCCTGTGTGGTACTACACCGTGGCGTTCGGGTCCTTCAGCTCATGTCCCGTGAGGATGCAGACCACAGACTCGCCGGGCGAGATGATCTGCTCGGCCATGAGCTTCTGCAGACCGGCGACGGTTGCCGCACTGGCTGGCTCGCAGCCAAAGCCCCAGCGCGCCACCTTGGCACGGGCCTCGAGAATCTCCTCATCGGTCACTTCGCGGACGACGCCGTTCATTACATCCAGCGCCCGTAGCGCCTTGGGAAGATTCACCGGACGACTGATCTCGATCGCGCTGGCGATGGTGTGCGGCCGATAGTGGCTCTCATCCATCGCCGCGTAGATGCTCTCAACCGCCTGGCGATCGTAATTGCCGCCATTCCAACAGAGCCCACGGCGGGTGACCAGCTCGTTGAGCGTATTGGCGCCCGAGGCGTTGATTATCGCCAGGCGGGGGATCCTGTTGATCAGCCCCAGTTCCTTGAGCTCCATGAACGCCTTGCCGAATGCCGAGCAGTTGCCCAGGTTGCCGCCGGGGACAATCACCCAGTCCGGCGGTTCCCAGCTTCGCGCCTCGAGGATGCGATACATGATCGACTTCTGCCCCTCGAGCCGGAAGGGGTTTACGCTGTTCATCAGGTAGATGCCGTTCTTCGGGTCGGCGGCGATCTGCCGGATGCGACGCAGGCAGTCGTCAAAATCGCCCTGGATCTGCAGGGTGATGCCGCCATAGTCGAGCGCCTGCGACAGCTTACCGATGGAGATCTTGCCGGAACCAATGAACACCAACCCCTTGAACCCGGATAGCGAGGCATACATCGCCAGGCTGGCCGAGGTATTGCCGGTGGACGCGCACGCCACCTTCGTCGCGCCGACCATGCGGGCATGGGTGAAGGCGGCCGTCATGCCGTTGTCCTTGAAGCTGCCGGAGGGATTGAGCCCTTCATACTGCAGGTAAAGGGACCCGGCCTGCATGCCGATGTTCTTCGCGAGCAGGTCGGCCTGCTGGAGGATGGTTCGCCCTTCGCCGATGGTGACGATGTCTGCTTCCGTGCGATAGAAGGGCATCAGCTCGCGGAATCGCCACACGCCGGAGAAGTCCAGGGCGCCCGTGGAGTGCAGACCCTTGGTGTTCCAGCGGTGCTCAAAGAATCCCATGCTCTTGGGCACCGGAAGGCGGTTCCAGTCGTAGGCAATGTCCAGCAGGCTCTTGCATTTCTTGCATCCCGTCAGCACCTCGTCGATCCCATAGGTGGCGTTGCAGGATGGGTTAATGCACTTCTGGTAAGCAGCATCGTTCATGGCGGAGCATGAAGTTAAGTGGACGAACGGAGTTTGTCCAACTCCTCGCCGCATCCGGTCCATTCCCGCACAAATGCCGCTGTCCCTGCCGTGAACCGGGTCGGGTTGCGGGTATACTGTACAGGCGATGTCGCATCAAAAGGATGAAAGCTCCGCCCGCCGTCCACTGCCGGTCAAGGTTTGGGCCGCCCTGGTCGGCGCTTTCCTCATCTTCCTGCTTACCACCGGTGTAATCTACTACCGCTACATGACGACCCCGGAGACCAACTGCACCCTGGTTGTCGCGGGGAACTACACCCTCGATGGCTACAGTGTCGTGGTGGAGCGCATGAGCCGCGATGGGCTCAAGACAAAGTCCTGGCGCGATGCCCTGGACAAGGAAAACCAGTACAGCGCCCGATTCTTCCTCCATTCGGGCACCTACAAGGTGGAGTTGTGGAATACCGCTGAGCAGTGCCTGCTCTCGCAGTCGGAGTTCATCCCGCCGGGCACTCGTTTGACGATCGACCTTAACCGCCTCTATCCCGCCACTCGACCGGCCAATCAGCAGGTCCGTTCCCGCTCGCATTGACCGGCCCCGCGCCCATCAAATACTGTAGCTGCTCAAATGAACGATGCGCGGACGCTGCGGCGATGGCTGATCCTGATCATCCTCGCCTGCGCGGCACTCTATCTGGTTGGCAATGGGCGGGTTCCCCTCTGGGACCGCGATGAGGGCTGGTACGCCCAGTGCTCCCAGCAGATGTGGCAGACTGGCGACTGGGTCGTCCCGCGTTACCTCGATCAGCTCCGCACTGAGAAGCCGGTGCTGGTCTACTGGCTGCAATTGGCCGGCTACGCGCTGTTCGGCGGGCCTTCCGAGTTAGCCGTGCGCTTTTATGCCTCAGTCGCGCAGACAATAGTCCTGTGCATCATCGCCTTTGGCTTCACGCGCCTGGCCGACTCCTTTCGCGCCACCTGGACCACCTTCATCTATGGCACCTGCGCCATGGCCATCATCTCGGCCAAGATGTGCCTGACCGATGCCACTTTGATGGTGTTTGTCTCGTCGGCCATGCTCTGCCTGATGCGCTGGTACCTGAAAGGTTTCACCTGGCCGACCTTCCTGCTTTTTTCGCTGGCCATGGGGTTAGGCGGGCTGACCAAGGGGCCGATCGTCTTCGTGCCGCCGGCCGCCACGCTGCTGGTGCTGGCCATCCTCGATTTCCGCGCCTGGTGGCAGAGGATGAATGCGAAGAATATCGCCCGGTGCGCAGCCGGCGGTCTGCTATGCGTGGTGATCAGCCTGGCAGTGTGTGCCCCTTGGCTGATTGCGCTGCACAGGCGCGAGCCGGCCTGGATCATGGGGGCACTGGGCGCGGTTGATGCTCACCTGACGCAATCCACCTTCGGCCACAGCGGTCCGGTCGGCTACTACCTTGCCCTGGTATGGGCCACGTTCTTCCCCTGGAGCCTGGTGATTCCCTTTGCCGTCTACGTGGCCTGGCGACACCGCGCAGAGAAACCGACGCGTTTCGCTATCGCCGCCATCGTTGGGCCATGGATTTTCTTCGAGCTGATGCGCACCAAGCTTCCGCATTACACGCTGGTGACGTATCCGTTCCTCGCGTTCCTGGTGGCCGATGCCATCGCCCGTACCGCCCGCCATGAGTATCGCGCTTTGCTCTCCCGCCCGGTGGTGATGGCGGTGGGGATCTGGGCGATCCTCGTCGGCGCGGTGGCCAGTGTTCCCTGGATCGCACTTCTCGCTCAGCCGGAACTGAAGCCGCTGCCATACCTTCCGATGGCGATCGTGTCGCTGGTG
>JAKORQ010000180.1 GCA_029777755.1 Planctomycetota bacterium | reverse complement strand
GGCGCGGCTTGGCTCCAGGTCATGATGATCGGCGGAACGGCGTTGCCGAGGTTGATGCCGAGGATCGCCGCGAGAATCAGGCTCGGGTCGGTGGTGATACCGGCATGCACCAGCGAGGCCCAAAAGAGCAGGATGGCAATCGACGAGTGTGCCAGCCAGGTCAGGATGGCGAACAACAGCAGGGCGATCACCAGTTCGTCGCCCAGCGAGGAAATGATGATCCGGATCAGATCGCTGGCCGCCAATGCCGCGGAGACCTGGCTCATGAAAGTGAGCGCGATGAGGATCATGGCGATCCCCAGGCAGATCCGCCCAAACTGCTTGAAGGGCGAGTCCGTGTCGCTGTAGACCGAATGCAGCAGGTAGCCGACGAACATCAGGACTGGCCACAAGGCTTTGAGGTTCAGTGTGAGCAGGGCGGCCACCACTGCACTGCCAGCGTCGGCACCGAGCAGCAGGAGCAGGCCGTCGGCGACGGGAATGGCGCCGACAGCGGCCAAGCCGGAGGTGAACACTGCTACCGCCAGCGAGCTTTGCAGGATCGTCGCGGCCCCGGCACTGGTGAGCAGGGCGACGAAACGGTTGTTCAGGGCGCGGGGGAGGGTGCGGCGGATCTGCGCGCCATAGACGCGCATCACCCCGGTACGCGCCATACGGACGCCCCAGAGCAGCAAGGCTGCCGCCCCGAGGATCATGGTCAGTTCATAGGTGCCTGAGTCCTGCATGCTAGGTCTATCTAGAGTGTGCCGAGGTCGTCGAGAACCAGGGTCGGCTGGCGTTCGAGCGCGGGGAGATCCTCGCGCCGGGCTTCGCCGCTCAGCACCAGAATGAAATCGATGCCGGCATTCTCGGCGAGCAACTTGTCGGTCGTCAGGCGGTCGCCGACCATGACCATTTCGTCCTGCCGGAAGCGCTTTAGCAGCGGCGAGAGAACGAGCGTATTGGGTTTGCCGAACACCAGTTCAGGCAATCTGCCTGTCGCGCCTTCGTACAGCCTGACGAAGCTGCCGGTGTCGGGAAGCGGGCCTTTTGCCGAGGGGCAGACCATGTCCGGGTGCGTGGACAGGAATCGCACGTCGGGGCGCTGCAGCAGCAGGCACGAATCGACCAGCTTCTGGTAGGTGAGTTCGGTGTCGTAAGCCAGGACGACCGCCTGGCAGTCGTCGCCGGAAGTGAAAACCACGTCCGGTATCTGTTCCTTGAGGTAGGTCTGGAAGCTGGTATTCCCGACCGGGTAAAGACGGCGGATGCCCTGATCGTTCAGGTAATCCACCAGCGGCAACAAAGGCGAGAGAATTTTCTCCAGACCCACGTGAATCCCGAATCCAGCCAGTTTCTGCGTGTAATCGACCAGATTCTTCGACGTGTTGTTGGTCAGGAAGAAAATCTCCCGGTGCGCGAGGTTACGCGTGATGAAGTCAATCGTGCCCTGGATGGGCCGGTCACCGAGGTAAACCGTTCCATCCAGGTCGAACACAAAACACTTCTTTTTATCGAGATCCACTTACGTCAGCCACTTCATGGGGATCAGCGATAACTTCGGGAAGAACAGCAGCAGGAACAGCACCAGCACTTCCATCAGCAGGAACGGCGCCATCTTCCTGACCAGGTTGTTCATGGTGATTCCGCAGGAGCCGCAGACCACGAACAACACTGTACCCACTGGCGGCGTGATGACGCCGATGCCGACGTTCAGCACGAACAGCAAGCCGAAATGGTAGGGGTCGATACCGGCCATCTTGATCAGCGGGAAGAACACCGGCGCGAACAGCAGGATGTTCGGCGTCAGGTCCATCACCATGCCGGCGGCAAACAGGAAGAGCATGATGGCGATGAGCAACAGGGTGGGCGTGCCGACCAGCGGCTCGAAGAAGGAGGCCATCTGCATCGGGATCTGCGCCGAAGTGATGAACCAACCGACTGCCGATGCCGAACCGACGATGAACATGACCACCGCCGTGGTACGCGCCGATCCGGCACTGACGCGCAGCAGGTCACGCAACGACAGTTCGCGGTAATACAGCGTGGTGACCGCGATTGCGTACACCGCGGCGAAGGCGCCACCCTCGGTCGGGGTGAAAACGCCGAAGCG
>JAKORQ010000179.1 GCA_029777755.1 Planctomycetota bacterium | reverse complement strand
GTCGTAAGTCGCAACTGCCCGCCCTTGCACCGTGGAACTGGCTTGCGCTCGGAGGGTTGACACTACTCTTTACGGCGATCGGCAGAGGATTGGCGATATTTGATGACTACCAAAACCTGCCGACGGTTTCATTGCTGGCTACCGGGGATGTGCCGCCGCACTTTGCGCTAGATCCAAATCTGAGATTTGGATATCACTATCTGCTGCTCTTGCTGGCCGCGGAATTGATGCGGATCGGAGCAATTTTGCCGTGGAGCGCCCTGGATCTCGCAAGGGGTTTGGTGCTGGCGCTCCCCTTGGTGCTGGCAGCGCATTGGGCCTACCGGCTGACTCGCGATTGGCTCGCGGCATGCATCAGCAGCGCTGTGCTCGCGTTTGCGGGAGGTGCCCGGTGGCTGCTGCTCCTCTTGCCGCCCTCGTGGCTCGCTCGCATCTCGGATGACGTTACGCTGATTGGATCGGCAGCCACCTCGGCGCGAAACCTGGCTGAGGCCATGATATCGCCGTGGAAAATCGATGGCGCGGGCCCAATTCCTTTTCCATTCGCGTTCTACAGTGGCATCAACCAACCATACATCATGCTCCATACGGGCATCGCCGGCTCGGGCGTACTGATTGTCCTCCTGCTACTGATGACTGCACGGCGATGGCGCCACTGGAGCGCGGGGCTCGTCACGATTGCGCTCATGGCTGCGCTGGCAATGGCAAACGAGATCATGTTCCTGCTCCTGGGCCTCGGGTTGTTGATCTCGTTCATCGGAGGCGCCATTGGAGGCAAAAGCGTTGTGAGGGCAGGGATGGGCAGGTGGCTGGGGATTGCCGCGGCCGCATTTCTGGTGGCGACAGTTCAAGGCGGGATGGTCACGGAGATCCTGCGAAACATAGCGGGTCCAGCAGACGGAGTGAAGAGCTACTTCGATCCGACCCCATCCCTGGTGTGGCCACCGGCGATTGTGTCGGCCCATATGGGATCGCTCTCCATTCTGCGGCCCTCGCAACTTCTTGTGGCCTTCCTTGAGATTGGTCCGCTTGTGCTGGTGACCCCTGCTGTGATCTCTCTGGGATGGCGCTGCCTGCGGCGTGGCCGGTGGCTGGAAGCAGGACTTATCGCCAGTTCGG
>JAKORQ010000178.1 GCA_029777755.1 Planctomycetota bacterium | reverse complement strand
CTTCTCGGGGTCCTTCGACACTCGTTACATTCTCGGACTGGCGACAGAGGATGCGCGCATGATGATCGTTACTGATATCGAACGACTCATGACCAGTGCCGACATGGAACTGATCGAGGCAGCAGCAGAATGAACATGACATTTGCGCCAGTGGAGAAAATCGATGCTTGATATGCGCAATTACAAGATCGGTACGCGGCTGATCATGACGACCCTCGGGGCCCTGGGCCTGATGATCGTTTTTGTGGGCATCGCCCTGCAAAGCCTGAATGTGATAGGCGGCAAGGTCGAGCACATTCTCGGGCACAACGTCAGGACGACAGAGCTGGCCGTTGAAATGCAGATGCGTAATTTGCAGATAGGCAGCCACGTGCGGACGGCCATGATCGTCGAGGAGAGCGATCAGCAGATGGCTGAGAAGACCCGGGTCGAAGCAGAAATGGCCAAATACCTGGAGGCGGAGTCGCAGATTGTCGAGTCGACAGTCACTCCACAAGCCAAGGAGGTGATTGCTCGCATCCTGCCGGCCCGGCAGGCAGCGGAGCGCTCGATCAACGAGATGTTCGTTTTGATCAGGGCCGGGAATCATCCTGAAATCGAGCGGCATTTCTTTGAGGATTTTCAACCGAAGCTGGAAGCCTGGTTTGAGGCCGTCGGATCCTACGTGCAGCTGCAGCGCGAAAACAATGTCCAGGATGCCGCTGAAATAGGCGAGGTCAGAGGTGGGGTACAGAACACCATGTTCTTGCTGGTACTGGTAGCCGTATTCCTCATGATTCCCTCCGGGATTTGGGTGACCCGCCAGATAACCGGACCGTTGCACGACGCCGTGGTCGTGGCCGAATCGGTTGCCGGTGGCAATATGGAGAATCATGTCGACCTGAGAGGCCGCGACGAGCCCTCACAGTTGATGCGAGCATTGGACAAGATGCAACTCGATCTCCGGCAGCGGACAGAGGCAGAACGCAAGGTGGCCGATGAGAACCTGCGGATCAAGGTGGCGCTTGATGTGACATCGAACAATGTCATGGTGGCCGATCCCGATGGCAAGATCATCTACTGCAACGCATCCGTGCTGGCCATGATGCAACAGGCCGAAGCGGACATCCGCAAGCAGCTGCCTGCTTTCCGGGCTGACGCCATCCTCGGTTCGAACTTCGATATTTATCACCGGCAACCGGCGCATCAGCGCAATGTGCTGGGTAGCCTGAAGGCGATCCATCGTACCGAAATCGAGATCGGTGGCCGCCATTTCAGCCTGGTTGCCAGCCCGATCATCAATCAGCGACAGGAGCGACTCGGCACCGTCGTCGAGTGGCGTGACCGGACTGCCGAGGTGGCTATCGAAAGGGAGGTTTCGGCCATCATCGGAGCAGCAGTCGATGGCGACTTCAGCCGGCGTCTCGATATCAGCCAGATGGATGGGTTCTTCAAACAAATTTCCGAGGGCATCAATGCCCTGCTCGAAGCCAATACGGGGGCCTTGAATGATGTCGGTGAAATGCTGGCGCGCCTTTCGGATGGCGATCTGACCCGGCGCATCGATACCGACTACCAGGGCATGCTCGGCAAGCTCAGGAACGATGCCAACGCGACGGTCGACAACTTGCAGCAGATTGTCCATTCGATCAAGGACGCGAGCGATACTATCAACACGGCCGCCAAGGAGATTGCCGCCGGCAATCAGGATCTTTCCAGCCGGACCGAAGAGCAGGCGAGCAGTCTGGAAGAAACGGCCTCCAGCATGGAGCAGCTGACCAGCACGGTGAGGCAGAATGCCGATAACTCTCGGCAGGCCAATGAACTGGCGAACAGTGCCCAGGGCATCGCGATCAAGGGGGGCGAGGTGGTTGGCCAGGTGGTGCAGACAATGAGCGCCATCCACAAGTCGAGCAGCAAGATTGCCGACATCATCGGCGTCATCGACGGCATCGCTTTCCAGACCAACATCCTGGCACTCAATGCCGCCGTCGAGGCAGCGCGGGCCGGCGAACAGGGGCGGGGCTTTGCCGTGGTTGCCACCGAGGTGCGCAACCTGGCCAAGCGCAGTGCTGCTGCCGCCAGGGAGATCAAGGACCTGATCTCGGACTCGGTCGAGAAGGTCGAAACCGGCAACAGGCTGGTCGATCAGGCCGGGCAGACCATGGAGGAGGTGGTGGCGAGTATCCGGCGGGTGGCGAGGATCATGAATGATATATCGGAAGCCAGCCGCGAGCAGAGCGCCGGTATCGAGCAGGTCACCATCGCGGTCGGCCAGATGGATGAGATGACGCAGCAGAACGCTGCCCTGGTCGAAGAGGCGGCGGCTGCTGCCGAGAGCCTGGAGGAGCAGGCTAACAGTCTGGCGCGCTCGGTCGGTGTTTTCCGCCTGCCGGATGGCACTCTG